>JAJCXK010000056.1 GCA_029263475.1 Candidatus Nitrosopumilus sp. | reverse complement strand
TTCCCAATCTCAAAGGTGAAGTCGACATGAATGCATTGCTTGTAAGTGAAGATGTAGAGTTTAAACTATGGTGTGAAGATATCTTTGAAGAATACTGGTTGCAGGGTAGTAGATATAATATCAATAAAACTAACATTGTCTGAATTTACTATTGATTCTAACTTTCCTTTTGATAACTTCTGATTTTGATATATTTCCTATTTTTGATAAACCTGAAAGTTACATAGTTAGTATTGATGATAAAGCAGAATATGAATTTCAAATTATAAAGATAAAATAAAATAAAAATAGGCTTTTGCTATTTCATGCCTGTCTGCGTCTATTTTTATCCCCAATCTAGTGGGAGAGTCCCCGTAGATTCTAAGTTGAATCTTTTTCTTTTCACAAAAAAGGTTCAAGATTCTAAGAATTCATGTTAAAGATTAGAACACTTTATGACTATCTCAAATAGAAAAAAAGAAAATGAAGACTAAATTTTTGATCACTCTAGTATCCGCATGTACCTTAATTTTTACTCTTACAGTTACAATAAACCCTATTTTTTCACAGTGTGATTATGATCCAAGTAATCTTCATTCCCCATGTGACAATCTTCGTGAATTTCTAATCTTTGATTCACCTAAAACTCAAATTGAAAAAATTAACGGAATATACTATGATGTTTCTGAACCTGTTCTTCCAAACTCATCAGTTGACAAGATAATTTTTCATGATGTTGAATTTAGCCCACCGTATAGGCATGATTATCCCCGTCACACATATTCTGATGTTATATTTTCTGATGGAACTGAAGAAACATTGAGTGTTCTTTTTAACACTGATTTTACTGAACATATTAAACCACAGGCAGGACTTGTCGAAGCATATGATGGAATTAAGTTTCTAGTTAGCATTGATTTGAAAGAATTATCTCCACTAAATCAAATCAAATCAGGGGTTGCTCTAATTGATGTAAAATGCAATGAAGAGAAAGTCAAAGTTATCAAATATGACAAAATGAGTATTGCATGCGTATTTGAGGAGACTCAAAATGAATTATGGGAAAGAGGATGGGCAACAATGAGATTTTACACGCAAGAAGATACCTCATCAAATGCATTATGTAGCAATTATGAAGGAAAATGGCATCCAAAGTATGAAGGTTGTAGAGAAATCACTGATTTGCAATGCTCGCTAATGGGTGGAAAATTTGTAGATAACCTCAAAATATGTTATGATGGAATTTGTCCAGTAGATAAAACCTACACACTATGTGTAACAAACACTGATTTTATTTCAAGAGAAAAAGAAAATGAAGGCTAGGTTTTTGATAATATTTGGTGCAAGTGTAGTTGGGTTTGTAATAATTTTACTTGCATTAACAATACTATCGGATGATTCCAAAAGCATCCAGCTAACTCATGAACAAGTGTGCGCATATCTTTTTGATCTAAATATGAATAATTTTTCTAATCATGTTGGAGAACAAGAGGAACTAGGCATTGTAGTGTCTCCCCCACATGCCAATGATCTAGCATTTCACTCTGAATTTTTCAAAGAATGGAGAGACTATGAACATGATTGTACGCAAACAGTAAATGATTGGGCAGGCATTTCAGAATATGAAAATTACATTAGGGAAATTGTGAATTGGGATGAACTGAAATAAAAAGCAGTTACAAAATAATTATTGTCGGAATAGTTTTAACAACAACAGTTTTTGGCACACATCAATCTCTTATGCATCAATGTGGAACTTTGCCCGTATTCATGGAAACACCTAGAAATCTAAACCTGTGGAGTTGTTTGGAAATTTGGGAGAAGCAATTCAAGCAACATCCTCCACAGATTAACCTAAGCGCTGAGAAAGTAGATGTTGAATTTAATTCATCAAGTGCAATGGTTCCATCAAACATAGATTCCAAACGTAAAATCTTAGAATGCCACGGTATTTTCAATTGTAATGATTCCAGTCAATACTTTGAATCATGTATTGGTGCTAAAAAAATGGGACAACTATTGAACAACTATGCTTAGATTCTGACATTACAATAGATAATGGATGCGCAACCATCGTATTCCCAGATGGTACAAAAATAGTCAGTTGTCATTACGAGTATTAGAAAATGAAGACCAGGCTTTTGATAATTTTCATCGGAATTCTCGTAGTAACTGGAACTGCTTTTATAATCCATTCTGAAATTCCCCTATATGGTGCCACTGTCATTGGAATTCCAAGGATCAGCGGTCTTTGTGAGGGAGAAATCAGGCATGGCTTTTTTCCAAAGTGCCAATAATTGAAAAGTTGATCATGATCACGTCAACAATCAAGAGTCCAGGTTAGCATTAGAAATTCCATTTGATAAAATGGATCCTTGTCGTAATTTTATGTCAAAGCATTTTGGCGACTCTGATACCGAATGCTTTTGAAATGAATATGAAGAAAACAAATATTCGACCAGTGTATCTGTCGGACCTAAATCTTACTTTACACATTCATTTTTTCCATGATTTTTTATGCCTACAGGAATCCATTTTCGTTGATAACACTAGTTCAAGTATGAGGGGAATTGAATTTCGTTAAGTGGAGCATTTTATGGCAGCCATATTTGGAAAAAAACAAAATGAAGGCTAGAACAATAAACGCCGTCATCGATTCGATAATTAGGCCAAGCACCTGTTTTGCAAACATATCTGAGGATGCACGATATTATTTTACATCATCAGTGATAATTTTTGCAATTGCGGCAGTTTCTTCATCTTTGTCAAGCATTCTTAACGTTTGGTACTTGAGTCATGGTGAATGGAACTATCTTGACTTTGGTGCAATATCATTTTTGTTGTCGACCGTTCACACCACACTACAAAACATCGTATTGATTGCAGTCATATTTTGGATTGGAAAGAAACTGGGTGGGAACACTAGCTTCAAAAAGATTTTTTCAGTGATATCGCATTGCCTGATACCTGCCACTATTGGTACCATTTTGATTCCAATTGGAATGATGTTGGTATCTCAGATGTTATTTGCAGATATTGAAGTAGGAGGAGGTTCAATTGATCTTGATCCAGACTTGTCACCAAGATATGCCTTGGATTATGCATCATATGTCACAATCTCATACGGTTTTGCAATACCTTTTGTGGTTTGGATACTAATATTCTTTGTAAAGGTCGCAAAGATAGCAAACCGATTTGATACCAAAAAGTCAATTATAACGGGGGTTACTGGAATAGCACTCATGTACCTAAGCCAGATGGTATTTGGAATACTCACCATGCTTTTATCCCATCTTTGAATACGTTTGGTCTAAAATTAACATTTGAGAATGCGTATTCTTTTTGAAATTATGTATCCACGTGAGTGCGTTAATCATTCCCTTTACGATATCCCCAGCATAACGAGTGGGAGGACATAGTTAAGAAGATGTTTTCATACACATGTGGAAAAAAGAATCATGGTAAAATGAAAAATAGGAAAGAACGAACTAGAAACTATTTACAGTAAAGTGTGATCAAAGAAGGATTTTGAATTCCCACGGACCTTCTAAAATAGAGAGTTTGTGATTAGAAGGGGGTGCAGACCTCATATTTGGCGGCGTCATTGAAGTGTGAACTTTTCGTAGTTCTCTTTTTATCCATGCTATCTCTTTTACGATGATGGTAATTTCTTTTGCATAAGGATCCAGCGTGGAAAAAAATCTATACTCACCAGAATAATCAGATATAATCTCATTAGTTGACGGATCAGGAAAACTTCCACCTCCACCGGAATGTCCATCTGAATATACATTGCCCAAATTGTCTTTGATTTCAATTGTTAATTCTGGACTATCTGGACGGATATTCATGTCATTGAACTTTGATAGATTTGAAAGGAGATCGTCTGGAAGTTTAATTCGTTGTTGAGTGTACCAGTTTATTTTCATAGTGTTTTCAAAAACTTCGACGGATGCAAATATGATGTTCGTGTCATGCACATGTAGTTTCTTTACTATCGGGATTACTCTAAGAAGCGATAAGGCTTCGGGTTTTGGTGCTTTTCCTCTAAACTCATCCATGCTGACATTTTGAAATTCAAACTTTGTGTTCTTTGTGACAAGCCAAAATTCATGTTCTTCTGGCTTTGCATTGATAATCAAGGATGTAAAATTTATGGGGTGCGGAGGCCTTCTTCTTGAAGCCTTTTTCTCAATTAGTTGTGCATAGTCTGGCAAAAAAGGAACACTTATTCTTTCTTTTTCTTTTATCAGTCTTCCAAACAAGAGTGAAAAATCAATGTTGGCTTTGTAGTTTGGCATTGTTTTTTCTGCAAACTCCATCGTACCCAGAGTAACAGTAGTGACCTCTGGAATGTCATCTTTGAAACTTTTGGCAGACAATTTTTCTACCCTGACAAGTCTTATCCGTCTGAAGGGACATGCATTTCTGGACACAAGACTGCTCAATATGATTTTTGGATAGCCCATCTTTTTATGATTGGGATTGAGATACTCTACTGGAATATCTTGGGATTTTGTTTTTTCAAGTTCTTTTTGACTTAATGAAAAGCAGAAGGCAATCGTACTATCCTTACCCGTAATCTGAACAATATCACCCTCAAATATCCCCATCTTTTCCATTTGATCAGGTTCTATCTTGATCAGGGTTTTACAGTGATCATCATTTTCAAGCGGGTATGACCTAAAAATGATGGAATCATCTGATTTGTCACTTGGCATTAAAAAAATTATGTGACATAGTGTTTTTTAGTTTTCCTCAAGTTTACTTTTCATTTTTTTAATTTGGCAATTCCCAACATCATGGAAATACTTGCAGGTACAGTGAAAATGTACTTGATGACATAGAATTCTCCCAAATGCATCAGATAAAGTAGCACTGAGAAAGATTCAAGTTTCAATTCCTATCACATTCCAATAATTATCATAAGTCTAGTCATCATGTCTAATTCATTTTTCAGTATTTTGATTTGATTCTCTCATAAAATTTGTAAGCTATGACTACTCCCGGAATTATTAAAATGACGATCCAAATAGTTTCCACAGTTCTCCAATCAAAATGAATCGATCTTTCCATTACATCAGCTGTTCCGCTCCATGTACCAATACTATCTCCAGTGTCCCACATGTGAAGAGTGTTTGATGACATAGATATCATCATAGTTAATGTAAGATAAGATACTGCGACAGTAGCAACAGTAATCATCAGGGATTGTTTGTCCCTATTGTCCATATGTTTGTGGAACATGAATGCTACAAATCCTGCAACCAAACCCATAATTACTGAAGCCAGGGGTCCCAACACACCATAAAATAGAATTATTAAAACTGCAGATGAAATTATACTCAAAGGAATTCCTTCTAATTTGATACTCTTTGATGCCCATGCAAACAAAAACCACGACATCATGGAAAAGACAATTGAGATTAGCCAGACAGTACTGCCACTAACTGAAAAACCATCGGCCATAACTTGATCTCCCATAGGATATTGGATTAGTGGAATTAGGACCAATCCAAGTGCAAATATTATCAAATGTCTAGTTTTCATTTTTAATCCTCATCAATTGTTTCTAGTTCCAAAGTATTATCGGGACATCAAAGGGTATTACCTGTTTGACTCTTTCCGTATAGTATCTTTGAGCATCAGGCAACATCTCAATTATTGCCTGACTAAATCCAATTCTCAAACCCTCATTGTTTCCCATTCCAATACCGGTAACAGGAATTTCAGAATCCATGACAAACTCACCAGCAATCCTCAGTTTTTTGTGAAAATCTACATCTGACATGTTCTCAGAATATGCTATAATATCCCCATTTTCAAGAGGTTTCCACCATCCATCAGACTCTTTGGGGACAATCTTGGCATTCCATTCGTGGTAACCCGTAGCATTAATCTGAATTCTCCAAATATCGTTGGGATTCATCATCGGCCCTATCCATGCAAGCTCGTGCTCTTTTTCTGGATTACCACTGCCTTTGTCCTGTATGCGTATTGGAAGAGACATACTGTTGACAAATGTCACCTCTCGATTTTTATCAAAATTCATGAAGAGTTTGGGAGAATTGACATCAGATTCATTTTCTGGTCGTATCACAATGATTGGCAAGTCATTGCGAAAAGAGTCAATTGGCAATTTTACAGATACGTCATCATAAAAGATCAATTCTTCATGATAGACGTCAAGTACCTGGTTTGTATGAGTCCTACCTCCAAACATGTAGCTTTTTCCGTCAGTAGAGTTTACCACTGTTGTATAGTACACAAAAGGTGGAAGCGATTCGTCCACCATGCCAGTGTGCAATCTAAAGTCATTGTTTGCATTTACAATGTTTTGTTTTTCAAATTCTTTTTTTAAATTATCTTTTAGCACCATCTTTCCAATCTCTTCAAAAAATAAATCCCCATATTCTTCGTGCAAAGCGGACATTTCTTCCCTTGGCAAATTTTTCCAGAAATCCAACGGCTGAGATAACATAGTGGATTTGTTACCATCAAGAATCGAAGAATAATCCACATTTAGAAATGAACAGTAGTCAGAAGGATCGCCGTTAATCCTGTAGCATATCTCTCGATTACTTATCTCTAGAACGTAGTTGTTGTAGCTTACTGACTGCTCAAGAATTGTAGTGTCTGCATACAGGTTATGCGTTGCACTAAAGAAATGTCCGTTATCACATTCCATCCTTACTTTGTTGCAGATTTGTTTCGAGGTCTTTCCCGTAATTTTAACTGGAATGGTATTCTCTTCATCATTACTGTTGTTTTTTGCTTGTGACGTAATACCCGAATAGTCTGGAATTATGTCTGAGTTAAAGATCGGGTTTGATATGGATTCTGCAATCCTGATCAGTTTGTCTGCAGCAAGGCTGGAACGTATTTGTATTATCTGGTTTTCCTCTTGCATGTAAAAGAGAACCTTTGAATGTTGTGGGATTGGCATTCCAAACCCATCCCCAACCCAACGATCCACCACATAGCCAGTATTTCCGTTAATCGTGACTTTTTGTTTTCTGGGATCACCCACATTCAGGTATCCTGACGGAGTGTCATGACTTTCTGAAGGCTGACTGTAATGCAACAATATTCCCTCGTCTTTCCATGTAAATTCACATCCAGACACTTCATGCGTGACGGATTTTTGGGACACATACATCAACACGCCTTCCCCATCAGGTTCCACCGCAATCTTTTGAATAGAATATCCATCAGGCAAGTATTTTGGCACATCAAACACAAAATCTGCATTTTTCTGAGCATCTGAAATTGACGATGTAATGTTTTGCGTTCTATGCATCAGCGTATTTGGAGGGCCGCAATATCCCCAGAGAGATATCTCCTGCCAGAACACGTCATCACACTGTAGGCCATCAAAGGTCTTGTTTTTCTTTGTGAATGTTATCTTGTGTTGTTCTGCATCACTGTATTTGAAATACAACAATGACAGACTGGCAGAATTATTTTGCTGGGTACAATCACCCACAATTGATTGATGTTCATCAGGATAGATTTTGTGATGTGCCTCATTTGTAGGATAAGACATCGTCATGGCGACATAGTCATTATCAAGTATGGACATATCCTTGATGTATCCCCAGGACTGTCCTTCACTGAAAGTTAGGGTTTCATTATCAGAGTTTGCCCGGAATTTATCCCATCCCCTCTCAACCAGTTTGATCTTAGTTTCTAGTGTTACACATGCAGGAGAGCCATCATGCTTTACAACAAGAACGTAGTCATTTCTGCAAGGAACATCATCTACCATGCCACCGTCATTTTGAATCAATTTCCAAAATTTTAACGGAGGCTCCAGCATGTTTACAGGAATCTTGCCATCTCCAAAATCATGTCCCACATGCAATCTGATTGACGAGCCCATGAAATCAGGAATTTTACCTTCCTCTTTCCAGGTTCCAACTATCTGCACATCGTACAGGTTTGCAGGGGCATTTTCATCCACATTGATCACTAGTTTTACAGTTTTGACTTCGCCGTCTGTCAAATCCACCACATCAGGTTCAAAATAGATATCCACACCTCGAGGAAGTTGGTCTTACCTGTTTGATCATGGTTAATTGTAGGATGAAGGGCCACTGTAACATCATCCAATCCTTTAATCCCTACTGGAAGAAAATTCTCAGAGCCTTTTGACACCGCAAATTGCACGTGTCCATCCCTGTGGTACGTTTCATCTATATTCCACCTAAAATTCGAGAAAGATCTTGCTTCCCCATCAGGTAATGAGTATGCTAAAGAAATAATTCCAACTAACAACAACAATGAAATTAGAAATCTAGTTTTCATTTCCCAACAGGTGTGATCAAAAAAGGCTGATAAAGAATATTCATTTCATTTCCCAAGTATTCTCTTATTTTTTTGTCTTGATGTTCCAATTCAGTCAATGTAAAATGATCCGGATAAATTCCCATTTTTAATACATGATGGACATGTAAGATATTATTTGGGCCAGAATAGGTCACCCAAAGGTCTGCTTTTAAATCAGAGCGATGTTCTTTGAACATATCATATTTTTCTTGTATTACCTTGACTAGAGGGCATGGTACTCCTGTTTGAAATGGATATTGTAATCTGTCTTGCATGTTATCGATGTCTTGATGAATTTGTCGTCTTTCTTCATCTAATGTATCAGGATCATCTGCAATTTTTTTTAATTCTTTCTCTTTTTGTTCTAATTTCCTCAAATCTTCTTGCATGGATGTATCTTCAGGCAAATCAAACCCGGTTCCAGTTGAAAGTATCTCATTTTTTGAGATTTCTTGTAGTGTTACTCTGTCTGAACCTAACACGGATACACTAATCCCTAAAAGAACTATGGAAATTCCAATAATTATCAAAATCCCGGTCTTCATTTTCCCCATACCCATGAAATCAAATTATCAAGATATGCAAAAATTCCAAAAAAGGGCGCATCATCACCCACTGTCTTTGTTTTTTCTGTTTTTACCACTTGACAAATACCTTCAACATATTCTGTACCTGAGCCACAGATGTCTTCAACTGGAATTTTATCAGTTATCAGAGGTTGGCACAATGCTTGATTTGTCCTGCATGATTCATCTAGTTTCTCAGATGCAATCTGTGGCTGGGGTTCTGGACCATCATGAGTCCATCTTGCAGGGGCTTCCTCATACAAGAGTACAAAGGACACATCGTCAATTACTGCTTGTACTTTGTTTCCAATAGTCAGATCTGGCATCCACAATACCAGAGTATCTCTTTCATAGTCTATTGCAATTGATGTTATAGGCAATACAAAACGATCTAATTCAGAATCAACTATTTCATCCATTGCATCATCCAATTCTCTGTCAGATAGTTTTGGTGATCCAGCTAATGATGCAATGGAACCACTAGTTAGTGCATCTCTGTAAGATTTTATCTCGTTAGCATCTTGGTATTGTTGTAAAGGGATCTCATCATCTTCTGAATAATAGTTGCCATCCTCAGGTCCTGGCTCCCACACGTATTCAGCAGGAGGAAAAGTAATCTTTGTAGTGCAGTTATTGGTCTTATCATTCTCAACGTATACTTTGTAGGTTTTTCCGATTTTGTAATCTACACTAACTGATGAACTTCTAATTGTATCGTTTACAAGAAATACCATCCCTGTATTTTCTAAAAGATATTTTGATGTATCAATTTCTCCTTTAATCACATCATGAATAAAAAAAGTAACTTTTTACGGTCCATCGTAATTACCTAGGCGGGTTACAGTTCCTGTAAATGCCAATTCAGATTCAGATAATATGGAATTCCAATTAATTTCATTTTCTGCCATACAACTCGCAAAAGCTTGATCAATCCAAACTAAAGGAGATACAAATGTTGCAACAGTAATTATGATAATTATCTTAAGTTGACTTTTCATTTTCTTTTTCTCCTAATTACGACGTAACTAATAGTGATTCCAACAAAGATTACAAGAATAGTTACCATCAAGTACAAGTCAATGGGATGTCCTGATGCGGATTCGGGATGGTTTTTAAAAACGGATTCATCCGACAACAATACAATGTTACGGAATCCAAGATTCTCATTCCCACTGCACAGACCGGTTCCAAGATGTTCTTGGTTTTTTTATTCTTGGGCATGAATCAAATATCGAGTGTTATTTTCAAAACTATATCCACACGCAGAATCTTGAACGGGTGTGGTCAGGGTGATTTTTGTCATATCCTCTGAGATGTTCTTTATCGGCCTTTCAATCTGAAACGTGACCAGATTACTACGATCTGATGTAAATTCTATCTTGAGGGGCGAACCCACAAAAGATGCGGATGATTTCTCAAATGCTTCCCGTTCTGTCAATGCGATACATGTGCATGCATGTGCATCAGATGTTGAAAATAGCATAGATAGTACTAATGTCACCACGATTGAAATCAAAAGCCTGCTTTTCATTTCTTCATTATCGAATTATTCTTCCACCCACAAGTTCAAATTCAGAAAACGCCTCATAATATGGCACATCTACTTGTTTTGCAGTAATAGTAAAAGTTCCATCTTGTTGTTCTCCTAGCGGCCCTTCCGTAGTGACAGTAACTCTGAACTCGCCTTCATCTGGTGCAAGTTCGTCCCATGCAGATATCACGTCTCCATTTGGAGTAGTAACGCTAAAAGAAATCATTTGATCAACTCTGTCTGTCTTTCCTACAAATTCCAATGAATCCAAACTCAAACGGTTTATCGTATAAAACTCAATACCGGAATTTTTGGACATTGCCTCTACTTCGTCGTAAGAGAATTTCTTTCCATCAAGTGTCAAACATTCTACAATCGGGTAATTGGAGTCAGAATAATGATGAGACACATCCATGCATCCCTCAAACGTATCTACAAATTCGTTAATACAGTGAATGTAAGGAAAATATCCGTTGTTTGCACCTCTTGTCATGCCTCCATCAAATGTCCTGTCAAATGTCAATAATGCACCCGCATGTCCGTCATACTGTATTCTTTCAAAGCTCACAACCTTGGCTTCAATATCATCATCTCTCTTTGAATATCCATAGCTGGTCAAAACATCATCGGGGCTATTACATAATGCTGCCAGGTCATTTTCATAGATGGAAGGATCAGAACGCGAATGCGTAGGTGACACTATCCAGTCCCGTCTTTCTAACTTGTATATCGTTTCAGGAGAAGTGCAGATTGCTTTTGACAGATCTTTTTTGTATCCTATGGACAATCCATCTTTGCAAGTTACATCAACCATCGAAATTCCTGACTTGGACTGTTTTAGTGGTGGTGTTACAATATTTTTCCCAATGATATCTTCATCAACAGAAAAACTGCCACTAAAAGAACTGCCACCCGTACCTTCTGTTATGTGAACCCATGTCCTATAATTGCCCATTTGTGGAATAAATTCTACTTTTGCAGATGCAATCCATTCACATTGATTAGATTTGGCGTGAATCTTTTCACTCAGAACTATCTCATCAAATTTGTTGGGATCTGTCTCTTTTCTTATTGTAAGCTGAAAGTTAAAATTTTTCTCATCCAAACTATCCATGTCTCTTTCATAGACAAACTGGATAGATTTACCAGCCGTAAAGTTGTCACGTTTTATCTCTCCATCTTGCAACATGTCAAAGGAATTGCGTCCTTCTATACGGGGTTGCCCCAACACTTGTTTTGCGTCACACTGTCCTGGAATATTGAAAGACTCGGGCAGATACTGTCCTGTAAAATGAGTCCGCCCTTCATCTTTTGGAAGGTAAAACAGTGCCCTGTCCCCTATTTCAAATCCGCTGATTCTGGCAGGCCCTCCAGGAACTCCGCCTACTGTTGCTTGAAGCACTTTGACGGTGTCAGAATCTCGAGGATTTTTCAGAAAATCCTCTACACTTATCGTGTATTCATCCAGAGTCATTGTCTCAGGTCCTACAGTCTCCTTTACTACTCCATTCCTGGACATCTGGCTTTGATACTCTACTTCCACAGGTGCAATTCCCGTGATGGTTCCAACAAAGATTGTCTTGCTTTCTTGGATTAGTTCTTCGGTGGAAAGCGGCATCCACCACCCAAATGCATCATAATCAACCGACGACAAAAATCCCACAGATATAAAAAATAGAATCAAAAACGTGCAATTCAATATCGGAATTGTTTTTGACAAGTTCATAAGCACTTCTGATGTTTTGATCATGAATCAGAATTTTGGACATTACTTGACACTTGTGGATTAAATTGAGTATTTTCTGGCATTGTCAGACAAAATAGTTGGACAAGATTAAATCAAAATAGACATTTTATTCTTAAATTTTATTCTATGTGGGTCGGATTTTTAGTCTACTAAGTATAACCCCCGTGTTACGTGTATGGGAACATAGTTAGTAGGTTGGAAAGTGTACCCGCGTAAAAATCAAATTATTAAATTCTAAAAATTTAAAAGTTATTTAGAAACTAGAAAAAAGATAGGGTTAGGGTTCAACCGTCTCTAGCTTGTCCCGTATCCTATCGTAGTATCCATTCAGTTCTGCCCCCGGAACATGAAACGTTACTGAAACCAGATCTCCAACTGATGAATCACAGTTAGGTACAACAAAGCTGTGTCCATGTTTTGATTCCACTACGCATCCGGCCTCAATGATTGCAAGAACCTCTGCATTTTCTGTAACTTGTGTCGGAATATAGTTCCAGGGAGTTACGGTGAGGACAACAATCACCACAGTTGCAGCAACCATCAGCAAAGCCATTTTCATTGCAGATTTTTTCTCGTTGTTTTGTTTTTGTTGTTTATACATTTGTTCTCATTGTTATTTCGACACTATCGAAGATAAATCGTAAAGTGATATTATCCACACCATGTTACCGTTAGGTAACCTTCCAACTTATCTTCAGTGCAGACATAACAACAATATGTACAACAACAGTCAAGTTTTAGAAAAAGTAAATGATAAAAAGAATTTAGTGCAAGGAATTCTAATTTGCATTTCTTGTGGAAGTGGAAAAGTAACACGAGGCAAGCATGCATTACATTGTAAGATGTGTAATCATGTTCATTCTTACGAGGCGATGGCATAACGGGCAGAAGATGTATTGGAATATACACCAGATACAAAAGTACACCCGTACCAAATGGACTAAAATACAAGCTAGGACACAAGCGATGTTCTTACTGCAGTCTTTTAATGAACATTGAAAATACAAGATGTCCCTGCTGTAAAGTTATACTCAGAACAAAGCCTAGAAAGAAAACGACAATTATTCTCTAACTATAATTTTATCAAATAATTTTCATTCTTGACCAATGAAACATTCTTGAAACTGTTTCAACAATTTGAGATCGCCTTGCACTTTGACCTTTCCAGAAGTGATTGCATGCATGTCATCAGAAGATGACGTTTCCTTGTTTACTATCTTGAGCCAGGTTTCAGAATCAGCAATTATGCCAAGATCTGTGGTACCCACATGTCCCTCTTTGACATCAATTGTACATTCTGCAATTATTATGGTGGCCTGTGCAGTCTCTTTACCGTGGGATTCAAAGTGTACGGTCATGTTTACTCCCCTGGCATGTTTTTGCTCAAAGGCAACCCTTACGCCAGTCAGAAAACTGTTGATGGAATTAGGACGAAAGATGTTACGGATCACTTTGACTTCTTTGTTGGGATTTCTTCGTGCATATTCTTCTGCGTATGTGCCATTTCCAACATAGATTGGCTCTTTTTTGTTTGACAATGGCTTTAGAATATTTTCAACCCATCCTTTGCGGTCACTTTTGTACACTCCAACCAGATCCTCACCTGCAGGACAGACAGAGATGCAATAGGCTGCCTTGTACTGAGGTCCGTATGACAATGACTGCCATTTTGACACGTTTTCACCATCACTGGACTTTTTTCTAAATTCCTTGGAATCTTTTGCATCTACTATGTTTTCGATCCAATCCTCAAATCCACCCATAAAGTCCCTGTAGTTGTGAGTCATGCATGCGTTGAAATCAACGCCTTTTCTGACATCAAGTGCTCCAACTGGACATGATGCAACGCAGAGTTGGCATCCAATGCACGGATCATAGTCTAACGGTCGGTCATACTTGTCCACATCCGTGTCAATCAGTATGGAATCAAGCAGCATGAATGTTCCAAACTTTGGATGGAGTATCATCCGATTTATTCCAGTTGTCCCCAGTCCAGCTTGCTCTGCAATGGGTTTGTGGCTTATCTCCCAGATTTTGCCAGCCCAACGGTTCATGTCCATTGGAAAGACGGGATGACAGGCAACTGCCCTTATCCCAACTTTGTTCAGGCGCTTTACAATTTTTCTTGCAATGATTGATAGGTCAGCATAGGTTTTGTGAAACTCTTCACTTGCTAATGATCTCGACGGACTCTGAATATTCTCAGGATTTGTCCTGACACAAAATGAGATTATCGTCTTTGTTTTGTAGTATAATTCCAATGCCTCTTCCTTGACGGAACCCAGCTCCTTGCGCTCGATTTCTACAAAGCCTGCATCATCAGCTCCTTCCTCCAGACATATTGTTCTCAGCATGTCAGAAGACACTCCTTTGAACATTGAGAGTTTTTTTGTACTTGGTTGGCTCATTTTTTGGCTTGAACTTACTTTTTTGTGTTGTTTAGATTGACTTTTCATTATACATGTACTTCATAAAAGTAAGTACATAAGATGTAAAGTAACCAAAAGGTAACACACAAAAAATTCTTTTGTAAAATTTAGTTATCTAAATTAATGTCTTTGATTAATACAAAATCACAACTGAACGTTCAAAAAAGGACATCTATGATTATTTTAATCCCACACTTTGGCCAGCCTTTCAGTGCCAAATGTCTCTTTGATGGTTGATGGCTCTTGATTCTTGAATACTTTTTTTGACTCCCAATGCATGGAAAAATTTGCCATCTGTATCATGACCGGAGCCAGTGCTTCTCCCTTCTCTGTTAGGTGATATTCCACCCTTAGCGGCCTTTTCTCAATGATATTGCGAGTTATCAGTCCTGCATCCTCCATTTCTCGAAGTCTTACTGACAGTGTCTTTGTACTGATACCTTCCATCGAATTTAGAAATTCGTTGAATCTTGTTTGCTTTAGTAAAATCATGTTTCTAATGATATGTATTGTAAATTTTTTTCCGATAATCCTTAGACTGATCTCAAGAGGACAGTGTTTCATACCAAATTCATCTAAATGTTGCTGTAACGGTATCATGTTATTGTACATACCCTTGCATATTTATTAACTTTACTTTATACAGTAACTGGATTAATGTAATGATCAAAGGGATTTTATTTTTGGTAATTATTTCTTATGTGAATTCTCATCATGTTCATTCTCATCATGTTCCTTTGCCTCATCTTCCTTGAGAAGGATTTCCATGATATGTCCGTGAGACATCTTCTGAAATACAAATACGCTGTCAGCGATCAATATTATTGCTATTGCAAATCCGATTATTGAAATTATCAAAGATATGAATTCTATTCCAGATATTTCTACAATATACGGCTCAACTAGTGCAACGATCACCAATACAGCAGCCACAAAGAAGATGTTTCTTACTAGTCTGTGAAGCGGCTTGCGTTCTATCTCACTTGTATCCCCAGGCAAAAGCTTTGTAGATATAATGTCAGATATGGCTGTAACAACTCTCTCAATCTTTCCAAATAGTGCAACGATGGGATAAATAATTAGAATTATACTGATAATTGTTAACAATGATTCAGCCTCTATCAAAAGCGGAATGCCAGTACCCGAGATAAGGTTGACTATATCCCCCTCAAAATACTCTATAATGGCAAGAATTGCAATTACGGTTACCATGTTTATGAAAAGCTTTGGACCATGATTTCTTAGCATTTTATTTAATCTAGCATTGTCATCAGATGACTGCATTAGTTGGTTGAAGAATTTTCCAACTATGAATATTGGATTTATCATTTTTAGCGGTATTGAACTGCTTTTGTCTGCCAGCGTAGGAAGAATCTTTAGCAACAATGGCATGCAAAG
Source organism: Candidatus Nitrosopumilus sp. (assembly GCA_029263475.1). Taxonomy (GTDB): domain Archaea; phylum Thermoproteota; class Nitrososphaeria; order Nitrososphaerales; family Nitrosopumilaceae; genus Nitrosopumilus. Next base: position 59,336 of record JAJCXK010000056.1, on the reverse strand, counting down.
CATCGTAGCCAATGTTACAAGCATCGTAACTGGATACAAAGAATCTCGGACTGCACCACTATCTACTGCCTGCTTTGCAATGATAAATGAAAATTCCCCTCTTGGAACCATTACTGAACCGACCGTTGATGCTCCGGCCATATCATGACCTGACATAGCAGCACCAAAAAAATTCCCAACAAACTTTCCTATTATTGCCAAAATTATGATGGGAATTGAGATCAAAGCCACCTCTGGAATTGCAGTGATATTTACCAGCATCCCAATTGACACAAAAAACATTACTCCAAAAAAGTCACGCAATGGCAGCACTTTTTGAATTATCGCCTCCGAATGTTTTGATGATGCAATTATCATTCCCATAATGAATGCTCCAATTGCGGAGCTCTGACCTAAAAAGTGCGCAAGTACTGCCAAACCAAATCCCAACGCAAGTGCTGTTATGAATGGCCCCTCTGGAATGTCCAACCCCTGAATCTTTTCCAAAAGTTTTGGAATCAGCTTAATCCCTGCAGCCAGAGCAACTACAAAAAAGGTAAGACTCTGAAGTATCAGAATTCCTATGCCTGCAATCTCAATACCCTCCCCTGCTGAGACATTGCCCAATATCACAAGCAGTAAGACAGCTGCAAGATCCTCGACAATCAGGATAGTGATTATTGTGTTGAATTCCTTTGTCTTTACCAATTTCAGATCACGCATCAGCCTTAGCGATATGGCAGTACTGCTGATTGACAATATTCCTGCAAGGTACAGGGCCTCTATGTGAGACCAACCAAATGAGAACGCTCCAACATATGCCAAAAAAAACATTATGGACAGTTCTGACATGCCCACAATGATTGGCTTGATTCCTGCCTTTCTGAGCTTTTGAAGGCTAAATTCCAAACCCACCACAAAAAGCAATATTATTATTCCAAGTTCTGCAAGCAGGTTGATCAGTTCAACATCATCCACAATTCCCAATCCGTACGGTCCGGCAATCATACCAATAATGATGAACCCAATAATGGTGGGGAATTTTATCTTCTTCATGATTCCTGCTCCAATCATGCCACCTCCAAGTAATAGCGCAAGTAGTGCCAGGAATTCTGTAACTTCTACGCCTGCCAATTAATCCTTACCATCCAAACAAGAACAGATAGAACCATGTTTATTAAAAAATTCCATCACAAATCTGATTCTCATTATTTTTATTCATTTTGGATATAATTTAGACTATTCAAATACGTACCAAACCATATTTCATATAGATGAAGATGCTAAAATATTAAATGCCTATTTTTAAATATTTCAAGATTTCCGTGTAGGTATGATTTTGAACCGTTTCACAGGGTGCAAAACCCAAGTGCCCAACCACATCCCCAGCATAACGTGTGTGGAAATATGGATAGAATACCAGGAACGTCACATTTTTAAAATTACTTGAAAAGATTGTTCATCTTTTGGAGTTGAATAGACAAGGAAAAGTCACACGTTTTGATTTCGATCATCACATTCTAATTCAAAAATGGTATTTGAGAAAAGATTTTTGGATGAATTTACTTTTTAAGAAATTTTTTGGAAGTCTTTTCATTACACGATCATTTTACAGGTATTTTAGGGACATTCAATTAATTTTCAGGTCTAGTGATCCTCATTATATCTAATTCATGCGATATTTGTACGACCACATTTTTTACAACTCATTGTACCATTTTTTGAATATTCATGACCGCAATGGATTTGATCATACATTAAAATTGAAAAATTGGTTGACCTTTTAACTTTCTGAGTATTGTCTTTTAAAGATACAATCACATTTCTTTCTAATGCATCCGTATAGAACTTGTAACAACTCGTAGAACAAAATAGTGCATTTTTAGCATTAAATGCCGTTTTACAATTTCTGCAATATGTTACCATGATTTTGCAAAAAAAATCACGGATTTAAACAATGCTAAACTTAGATTCAGCTAATCAGAAACAGAAACAAGGCATCATCCAAAAAGTAGTATATCGCATGCGACACAAGCATCAAAAATTCCCAATGATTGAATAGATGTAGTGACGACAAGAAATTAAAGTTCAGTCTTTATTTTCTTCCAAATTGCGTAACTGGTAATACTTTCATACAGTCTTCAGGAAGTGAATCATGAAAAATCATATCTGATAATTCATAAGGATTTAACAATACTGTAGAAAGATACACGTCTTTTCCATAAGAGTTTGAGATTTGGAAGCATATACGGGCAGGCAATTCAAGTTCAAAGTCAGGATTATTCCATTCTCTTTGCAGCACATCCCATTCAATGTTTTGTTCCATCAACATAACTGCAAAGAATGCGGGGATGTCTTTTTCAGGATTTATCAAGCTCAAATTTTCATTTACCCCTGATTTTTCTGCCCCTATTTCGACTTGTTCTTTCTCATCTTCAAATAATGTGTTTTCAATAAAGGGATAGTTTGGATTGGGTTTTGCATCTAACTGTATTACATCAATAGAGTTCTCAATCACCTGTGGGAATTTACATGGCATAGCACTTTGAACAATGGAGGATGCATGATAAAACAAGAAAACAGGTCCTTTCTCATTGTCTCTTTTGTCAATTGCCAATCCCACATACTTGTAAATTCCAATTCCAGGTTTGTTTGGAACACGTTCTGTACTGCATCTGTCCAAAAATGTTTGTCCCTCTTTAATGACTGTAGTAAAAGAAAATTTTGATACTTGTTCATGATATTTGGGGTTGATTGGATTATCTAGATTTTCACCAAACTCAATTTCAATTGCATTCTAAGAGACCAGTTTTATGTCATGGATAAAAAGCGCGTTAGGAGATGAGACGAGAATTACGTCATAGTGATCTGCTTGTACACCCAGATTGGAATTTTTTATCGGCATAACAAAAGTTGTATAATTGTACAGGGATTCAAATGATACTGGAAGTGACACTGTAGCCACAGATATAATCCCAATCAGTAGTAATTTGTTACTCATTTTCTATTTCTCCATTTTTTAATCATAAAAAATCCAATTACAATCCCCACAAAACCTAAACTGGAATAGGAGTAAAGCAAACCCACATCTCCTCCGGATTCTCTAAAATCAAGAGGTCTTGGAGATTCTGTGACACATAATCCTTCTTTGACCGTCATGTGCTTTTCACATGGAGGCCTGCCATCCAAACCGTACACAGCAAGTGTTGCAATATGATCATCGGATGTTTCCATACTAGTAGGATACGGACTCACATCAAGCAAGATAATTTTGTAAGGTGAAAAAAAGATAGGTGAATCATCAGGAATTAAATTAGATATATTTGTATGAGTTTGATTCTCAATTCGAATCGTGGCAGTTACATGTCCTGCCCAGACACATGTGATATCAGAGGGACATCGTGAATCACTCACATTCAAAAAAGTAAACTTAAGATCATTTGTACTGATTGTCTGCTCCAAATGTAATTTTATTCTCTTGTCTGCAAAAGATTCATCAGATATGCCAATTAGCAAGATTGTCATAGATGATATCAAAAGCAAAGATTTTACTTTCAAATTACCCATCCATTAAATTCACTATGCATTTACGACCAATATCGATTGTATGCATACCACTAATGTTTATGTTGATAATCTTCAACTTGTAAGGATCTAAATTAATGCAAGTTTGCAACGACATATCCAGGATTTATCTTAGCGAGGATGTCATGCCACCCTGTACATACATTGGAAAAATTGATGTTGACCATGTTGAAGTAAAAGTATGCATAAGAGATGCAACAGTTAAGATAAGTGGTGTATTTGAATATGAAAATTAAATATAAAATTCTAATTGTTATTTTAATGGTTTTTGCAATTCCATTTGTTCCACCAAATGTTGCCGTATTTTCTTGTAATACTTTGGACATTAAGGGCATACACTGTCATGTGATTGGAATGTCATTTTTTGGAATGCAGTTTAAGACAAATATCTACGAGTGGTATGGGTGGACTGACACGTATACTTGCGGAGGGGTGATGGCTCATCCTGATAGAGGTTACAACTGCATGAGCATTGAAGATTATTGGGTATTGCCACCGAAATTTTCTTCAAATGCAGAACGAGAGCAGTATGAACCAGGAACCGAGCATGTGGGAATAAGTGAATGGGCAGGTACTGTAGAAGGAATTACAGACGGACAAACAGGTTTGACTTGTTATGGCAAGAACACTTTGATTCAAAATGGTCAATGCATCATACCTGAAACTCACAAAAAAGCAATCGGAGGAAAACAGGCTGCAGAATACGACGAAATTACTTCCACTGTTTTGATTTTACAAGACGCGGTTATTGAAGGACATGAAAGTCTAGATCCAAAAGTAGTCACGGTCATACTAGGAGAAAATAATACGATCAAATGGATCAACGAAGACGACACACATCATTCATTTTCCAGTGATGATAATAAATGGTCTACAGGACCTCTAAAACCAGGAGAGTCATCATCAGTCACATTCAACAACACAGGGACATTTGAATATCATGGAAATCCAGGTCCATAGATGACAGGTATAGTGATAGTTTTGGAGAAATAGAACATGAAGTTCAGATGTTTGATTATTGTTGGGATAATTACAATCATGGGAATATCATTCATTCCCGAATCTTTTGCGGAAAAAATAGATTTGCAAAAAATAGGACAAACGGAATGGTTTGGATTACATATCAATTCTAAAATTCCCTCATACAAAATACAAGTTACGGATGAGGATATGAATAAAAATACAGATAAGATGGACAAATTTAAGATTCGCGTTTGGTCCGATTCTGATCCCATAGGAATTATAATTTCAGTGTACGAAACAGAGAAAAATTCAGGAATATTTGATAGTCCTGTTTACTTCTCCGAGGATGTTTCTGCAGGACAAAGATTACGCGTATATGCTGGGGACATGGTAACTGCAACATATGAAGACAGGACGTTACCATCATCCTACTCTTCAAAGGAACTTGAAGTTTCAGATTCCATTACGATTCACCATCCAACAGCCAACCTACTGGAAGATAATGGTCGGTTCATTCGAATTGATGATGAAGCGTTTTCACATCAATCGTTGAAGACAGGCGAGATCATATCCGAATCAGGTGCGCTTACATCCATAATCATCGGGAGTATGGGTCCAATTCTGATTATGTTTTTTATCGCATTGTATGCAGTTAAAAAAATTCAAGAAAAGAAGATCATTGAAAAGAAAAAACGAAGATAAATCAGTTAGGATATCTTTTTAGTGTAATCCCCACATGAAAACAAATGAACATACATCTCAATTTTATGGATTTTATCTCATTTTGAATTTTTTTCTAGCCATTCCAGAATCTCAAAAATATGTCTGTCAGGGGAGAAAACAGGGTAAAAAACCTTGACGATCCTGGATTCCAGTACAATTAGCGTAAGTCGCTTGTACATTTCTTTGTTTTCAAATTGGAATGTGGGAATGTTGAATTTTTCTTGAAATTCTAAATTACTGTCAGAAACTAATGGCTGTGAAAACTTTCTAAGGAATGATACTTTTGTCAATTCATTAATGGATTGAGTGGAGATCCCGATAGACATTGCACCATATTTTTGCAAATCACTATTGTATTCACTCATTGAAACATTCTGAGGAGTGCATCCTCGTGCACCTGGAATGTCATTCCATCCTGATGAAGGTACATTCTGACCAGGAATGGCAATCATCGGAAAGAAATACAGGACCTTGTAATTCAAATGAATTTTTGAAAAATCCAGTACAGAACATTTTGTTGATGGTAGTATGATGTTTGGAATTGTCATTCCCAAAAGATGATCAGACGCCCCATCATCATTTGGTTGAGGCAGACCATCTGGAAGTTTTGTGAATTCTTCAGCCATTGAATATATCGGATGATCTCTCTAATCTATAGGATTACTTTTTTGATTAAATTCTCTGAAACGTGTCCTCTTTCAAAAAAAACGGATTCCATGTGAGCACGTTGTTATTTTCCTTATCCGTATCCCAGTATGACGTGTATGTAATTATAGTTTTGAGGGTAATTAACAAACCCATATGAAACTCTGAAAAAATATAACCGAGGCAGTTTGATCATGCACAAGGTAAGATGAATCTAAAAATATTAGGTGTAGCATCCAGTATGCGAGAAACATCATACAGCACACAAGTTCTGAAACTAGCGCTAGAGGAAGCAGAAAAAAACGGCGCAGAATCAAGAATGTTGAACTTACGAGAATTACAGTTACCCATGTATCATCCAGAACAGAACAATTCGCAGGAACTTGACAAAGTTACAGAATATGTAAAATGGGCAGATGCATTTATGCTGGCATCTCCAGATTATCATGGTTCCATGTCTGGAGTAATGAAGAATTTTTTGGATTTTTTCTGGTCTGATTTTGCAGGAAAGACATTTGGCTACATATGTGCATCACATGAAAAGGGCCTTACTGTAATGGACCAGATGAGAACAGCAGTAAGACAGTGTTACGGATGGAGTATGCCATATGGCGTATCTGTAAACTCTGACCAAGACTTTGACAAACAAGGTAACATAACCAACAAAAACATCATCTCACGAATTGAAACACTCGGCAGGGACTTGACTATGTATGGAAGTCTGATCACAAAACAATACAACAAAGACTTGCAAAGTGAAGAATCAAATACATTTGCAGCTCGCTATAGATGAAAAATTAGTTATAACCTCATGATTATAAGATCAATACATGCGCAAGGAATTCATTGTAAAGAGAATAGATGCATCGCAGGATGGTGCACCTTACGTGATAGTCTCATTGACATCTTCAAAAGATCTTCAAGAAGGAATCAAACCTCAATCCCAGTTTGATCCTTCAAAGATGATGGACCCTTCCAAGATGGGGGATATGGTGAAGAATTTAAACAAAATGCTTTCAGGTGCGGGTGGAATGATGCCCGGAAGTGAAGGCACATCATTAAAACTTGACATGCATGAATACAAGGCAATGAATCTCTCTGTAGGGGACAAAGTCTATCTCGATCTTTCCAAAGATGAAAACACAGGTATTTGAGTTATCATTCAGAAATTTTCACAGAACTATATTTCTTGAATTAAGAAAATATCGAAATACACCATATTGATTAAATCATCTTTTGCGTTTTCCTTTCTTTCAATATCCAGTATCAGAAATATCAATGACTCGTATGAATAATTCTTGAATGTCATAAACACTAATTACTGATGTTTGGAACAATCTCATACAAGAATTCAACGCAATAATCCAATCCCCAAGGAGTTGTTTTTAAATTTCTGATTCAGACACGACACAGTCATTATTTAACAAAGCATTAACACATTTGAAGCATCATAGTTTCAGGGATTTGACTTGTTCTTTCTTTGCAGGGTTTTTTAACACATGATTAATCTATCCAGTATAAGTTTGGATAAATTTGATATTCCGGATCCATTTTTAGTGCAAAAAATGTAAGAAATCACCCATATTGGAAAAGAGTTTAGACATCATAGCAGGACAGGTTACAAAATTTTGGATTTTAGTTTTACAATAATGTGATAGCCAAATATTTTGAGCAGTATGCATCAATCATACCATGAAATTTTCTGTACTTTGAGATAATCTTGCTTTTTATTATCTGATTTCACATATACTGGTAGATTGAAAATTATAATAGAGAAGGGAGATTCGATCAAGGTGCATCATGATTCTAGTGATGTCTCAGTCCTACCAAAAAGTAAACTGGTTAGAACGTTTAACGAGGATGGTTCCATGATTGAAGAATTCAAACTCTTAGATAAAAAAATTGCATTGGATGATGATCTTGACAAAGATCAAACTGAAATTGTCGTAACCTTGCATGTTGAATAAATTGAAAATGTATTTTTAAAAATACAAACCGTACAACCATTCCAGTTCATAATTCCAAATCATATTGTTTTTGAGAATAGGTTGAACGATCTTTTTGATTTCAACTAGGAAAAATATCCAACAGACCACAATATGAAATTGGGTTCAAACACATATCAAACAAACAAACAAACTTACTAAAAACCAAACTTGAACTTATACTGTTATTTGTCATCAAGATGTGGTTTTACTTTTTTCCACTAAGATTTTTTTTATCCTGGAAATTGTAGGGTAGCTATATCCACGTCTACGATAGTTTGCAATCATCATCTTCCAATTCTTCAATCTCCATCGTGCTTGTTCGACAGTTACCGAATGTACTTCTTTTTTGATAATGCTTTTTCTACCAACCTTCAGAGTCCCCGCATCCTTTGCAGACCATCTGCTCTTTGCAAACTTCAACCCGGTGAGGATCTCAGTGACTGGCATTTCGTTGAAATAGTCTTGCAGTTGTAATAACTCTTCATCTGTAGGCTTTTGTGTAATTGACAACTCTATCGTGGGCTTTGCCATGCAATTCATTGTAGACCATACCTTAAGAAAATCTTGCTGAATCATAATTAGCTAAAACATTATGATAAGCATTCTTTTTTGCAATCAAGTTAAGACGACAAGATCCATTAATGAAATTATTAAAGAATTATGTCAAAAGATGAATCAGAATTGTCTGGATCTAGCAACCCAAGGAAATTGTAGAATTTTTACACAGGGTCATGTACATGCCGGCTCCGATAATTATTGCAGCAAAGGCAGCCAACGGAACTAGAAGAAAAATATTGGTTTTACGACCCATAATTGATCTTAGAATAACGCCTATAAAATTGTCAGTGTCAATCTACTGCAATACTGAGAATGCCTTTCGTGTTTGGATCCTGCAACAGTAAAACCATGTCTCGGGGAAGCAAATCAGATGCCTTGTCACATTTTACAGCCAATGTTCTTGGACATACAAAGTCACTTTTTCGGATCACAATGTCATCCTTGTGGGTAAGAATGAGATCAGGATGACCGTTTCCACGTATGACAAATTCATGATCACCTGCACGTATTGAAATTGACACATGTGCATCAGAACTTCTGAGTTTGTCTTTTAGTTCATGAGGAAGATCATTGCAGCTTGAATTTGCATTTACGCCCACAATGCAATCCCCTCTGGGTGTAAGATGCGATTCCTTTGTGATCTCAAGTGTATTTTTATGGTTTGAACTAATGTTCTCATGTCCTGAAAACTCAATCTCAAATATCATGAATTTAAAGTGGATCAGTTTCAAATTAAGCTTGTTTCTTAGGCTCCGATCATTTTAATGATCATGCCTGATTGTGTGTACAGTTTAAATTGTACATTCTAAGCATTGGAATCAAATGCTTCCTGCACAACAAGGTTATGACCGAGCAATTACAGTATTCTCACCCGATGGTAGACTTTACCAAGTTGAGTATGCCATTGAGACAGTAAGAAGAGGAACAATAGCTGTCGGTGTAAAATGCAAAGATGGAATCATAATCGCAGTTGAAGAAAAACCAAGAAAATTACAGATTTCTAGTACAGCTCAAAAGATATTTCAAATTGATGATCATGTGGGTGTCGCAGCAGCTGGATACATTCCGGATGCAAGGAGTCAAGTTGACAATGCAAGATTCTTTTCTCAAAGTAACAAGATGATTTACGACGAACCAGTAGAGGTTGAGACCATTGCAAAACACTTGGCTGATCAATGTCAGCAGTATACACAGTATGCAGGTGTAAGACCTTATGGTGTTGCACTTATCCTTGGCGGCGTAGTAAATGATAAGCCGGAATTATATTTGACAGATCCTAGTGGAACATACATCTCCTATGATGCAATTGCAATAGGATCAGGTTCTGATCAGGTAACAGACTTTTTAGAAAAAAGTTACAAAAAGGATCTTACATTAGACGAGGCTGCAACATTGGCTACTGCAGGAATTTATCTTTCAAGTGAAGACAAGGAAGGAACAAATCACATCAGAATGGCTTGTATCAAAAAGGAAACAGGATTATACGAGATAGTCTCAGATGATCAAATTACAAAGTATGCAAGTTCTGCTAAAGAAAAATATCCACACGATCCAAAATAATTATTCATAGTGTGAACGAGAGATTAAGAATATTGAAATTATCCCTTGCCATCCCTGAATCGGCATTATCAGATGAATCACTAAAAATCGACAAGACTCGAAAAATTTCTGTCCTTGCAAGAGCCTGTGCAATTTTTAAAATTGATACGATCTATGTCTACCAAGAAGGCCAAAGCAGAAATGATGGTGCCCTCATGGTAATGATTCTAAAATATTTAGAGACACCACAATTCTTGAGAAGAAGGTTATTTCCAAAAATGAATGATCTTAAGTTTGCAGGAGTATTACAGCCACTAAAGATTGCCAGTCATATTACTCCAGCCAATTCCAAAAAGATTGTAAGAGGAGACATTCGGGAAGGAATAGTAGTCAGCGTGAAGGGAAAAAGGTTTGTCGATGTTGGCATCAATCAGATGATACAATACTATGGTGCCACATCAGTAGGGAAAAGAATAACGGTTCAATTCAAGGAAGGACATCCCAGATTGTCAATTAAGGAAATCGATAAGAGTGAAGTTCCATCATACTGGGGTTATTCTGTAAAAGAGAGAGCAAATCTGTATTCAGTATTGTCAGAATGGAAAGGAAGCATAATCATGACGTCAAGAAAAGGAAAAATAGCAACAGTGGATCAGCTTGCAAAATATACGAAAACAGACGAATCAATTCTGGTCGTATTTGGATCTCCAGATAAGGGTATTCATGAGATCGTCGGAGGAAAGATGAACAAGGTACAAAATGCAAAATCACTAAACTTTTTCCCAAATCAAGCAACAGAAACGGTACGTTTGGAAGAGGCCATACTTGGAACACTTGCAATCCTCAACATTCAAAGTACATCATAGCATGGCCGAAAAAAAGAATTTTCTTGCGTTGGCAATAGGTTTAGGAATCATAGGAGTCATCATAGGTGCCGTAACTATATGGAATACTGCATCAGATCTGCTAGCACCGTAGAAGTTTTTCATAGTTCGTTAACCAAAAAAAATTAGTAGGTTAACGATGTTACACATGGTTTAATAGAGGGAATTTGTGAAAACGATTTAACCATGGGAGCTAGAAAACGTCATTCACCACGTAGGGGAAGTCTTGCATACTCACGCAGAGTTCGTGCAAAAACCATGGAGGCAAGAATCAGAGCATGGCCAAAACTTGATGCATCAGCAGAGCCAAAGATTTTGGCACACTGTGGTTTCAAGGCAGGATGTGTGCAGATTGTCAGCATTGATGATCGTGATAAAGTACCAAATGCAGGAAAGCAGCTGGTAAGTCTTGGAACAGTATTAGTAACACCACCAGTTTTGATTCTAGGTATTAGAGGATATTCAAAAGATCATTATGGACGACATGCAGAATTTGACGTCTATGCAGAAGACATCCCAAAAAATATTGCAAAAGAAATTACAATTAAAAACGTTGAAGGATCATTGGAAAATGCAGAAAAGAGATTAAAGAAAATTAAAGAAATTTTTGCAATCGTCGCAGTTTCTCCAAGGGCCGCAGGTTTGGAACAAAAGAAACCATATATTTTTGAAGCATCAGTCAGTGGAGGAGATATCGAAAAACAGTTTGCTCATGTAAAGGAATCATTGGGAAAAGAAATTAAAATTGATCAGATCTTTGAAACAGGAGCAACAGTAGATGTTGCAGCAATTACTAAAGGCCACGGATGGCAAGGAGTACTCAAAAGATGGAATGTAAAAAAGAAACAGCACAAGTCAAGAAAGACCGTCAGAGAGGTTGGTTCATTAGGTCCAATCTCTCCACAGAGTGTCATGTATACAGTTCCAAGAGCAGGTCAAACAGGATTTCATCAGAGGGTAGAATATGATAAGCGAATTATGATTATCGGTAATACAGAAGCAGATGAGATTAAAATAAATCCTGACGGAGGATACAAACACTTTGGATTAGTTAAAGGAGATTTTATCATTCTAAAAGGTTCAGTACCAGGAACATACAAGCGATTAATCAAGCTAAGAAGTCAAATTAGAAATGCACCTGTAAAAGTTACCAAGCCAAATATCTTAGAGGTAGTTATATGATGAAGACTGCAATATTTACAACTACAGGAACCAAAGATGCAGAAATAGAATTACCACCAATATTCTCAACACCATTCAGAAGACAATTAATTCACAAGGCTTTCACTAATCTGACATCACATAAATTCCAAAGACAAGGAAGAAAACCAATGGCAGGCATGGATGTCGTAGCAGATTCCAATGATCCTCCAACAGGTCAAGGCGTATCCCGTGTCGCAAGAATGCAAGGTGGCGGCGGAGGCAGACAAGGTCAGGGTGCAGAAGTAGCATCCACCAGAGGCGGAAGACAAGCACATCCACCAATTGTAGAGAAGGTAATTTATAAAAAATTAAACAAAAAAGAAAACAAATTAGCACTTTGTTCTGCGATTGCAGCTACAGCATCAAAAGATCTTGTAGAGGCAAGAGGTCACAAAATTGAAGGTATAGAATCTTTTCCCATAATCGTGTCAGATGACATTGAATCAATTTCTAAAGCAAGTGAAATCTCCAAAGTGCTGGATTCATTGAAATTATCACAAGATGTCCAAAGACTAGAAAGTAGAAGGCCACGTTCAGGACAATCAAGACTCAGAGGAAGAAGTAAGAAAGTTGGAAAGAGTGTTTTATTTGTAACAGCAAATTCTTCTAATCTATCAAAGGCATTAGGTGCATTCCCAGGCGTGGAAGTAAGAAATGCCAAAAATTTGAGCGTATTAGATTTGGCGCCAGGTTCAGATCCAATTAGACTAACGGTATACTCCAAATCAGCAATTGAAGAAATTGGAAAAATTAAATCAACACATCTAGAACTAATGGTGAATACACAATGAACGTAGATCAAGCAATGAAAGTAATTATCAAACCATACATTACAGAAAAAACTTTTGCAATGATTGAAAATGAAAGCAAGATCTGTTTCATCGTAGAAATATCTGCAAGCAAACCAGAAATTGCAGAAGCTGTAAAGGCACTCTACAAAGAAAATGTGAAGAAAGTAAACACCGCAAGAACAATTTATGGTAAAAAAGCATTTGTTCAGTTTGAAAGTACAGAAAAAGCCAGAGATCTAGCCACGAAGATAGGAATGCTATAATATGGACCATAGAACTCCAAGTATACTAACAGAGGAGAAGAGAGATGGTTAAAGAATTTTTATACAGAGGCATTCCAAAAGATGATCTAGACAACTTGTCATTAGAAAAATTATTCTTGTTATTCAATTCTAGACAACGAAGATCACTTACAAGAGGAATCACAGATGGAAAGAGAAAATTGATTGAAGAGATTAAAGCTGCAAAAGCAGGCAAACTAAAGAATCCAATTAAGACCCACGTAAGGGATCTTATTATTCTTCCATACATGGTAGACGTTACAGTAAATATTTTCACAGGAAAGGAGTTCCTTCCACGTACAATCACCACAGAGATGATTGGACATTACTTGGGAGAATATGCGATAACGAACAAAAAGGTTTCACACGGAGCACCAGGCGTAGGTGCATCTAGATCCAGCCTTTACGTACCATTGAAGTGATTGATATGAGTAGATTCGATTACGCTTTCCAAAATTATGATGCAACAAGACATGTACGTTCATCATTAAGAGAAAAAGACATTTCTCACAAACATGCACGTGAAGTTGCAGTATCAATCAAAGGACTTTCTATCGAAAAAGCTCGAGATTATTTGCAAGATGTAATTAACAAAAAAAGAGCAGTCGCATTTGGAAGATACAAAAATCAGGTCGGACATAGATCGGATCCAGGCATGATGGCAGGACGTTATCCTCAAAAGACCGCAAAAGAGTTCATTAAAGTTTTAGATAATTTAGAATCAAATGCAGAATACAAAGGAATGGATTTGGACAGATTAAGAATTGTTAATGCAACAGTTCACAAAGGCGTAGTTGTAAAAAGATTCACCCCCAGAGCAATGGGAAGAGCAACTCCAAAAAATAACGTATTAACACATGTTGAATTGGTGGCAAGGGAGATTTAGATATGTCAGCGGTCAAAAACGTAATCAAAGACAACTACAGTATGATGTTGCTCAAAGATTATCTAAGGGAAGCAATCAAAGATGCAGGATTTTCCCACGCAGAAATTTCCAAGACACCTGTAGGAACTAGAGTTGCTTTGCACGTGACAAGACCGGGAATTGTAATAGGTAGAAAAGGTACAGGTATCAGAGCACTTACTGAAAAACTTGCCACAGACTTTGGATTAAAAAACCCACAAATTTCTGTAGTGGAAATAGAAAAGCCAGAATTAGCACCAAGTGTAATGTGCAACAGAATGGCATCACACCTTGAAAGAGGAACGGCATTCAGAAGAGCAACAATGTGGACATTAAAGCAAATTATGGAAGGAGGAGCCATGGGAGTTCAAATTACAATCTCAGGTAAACTTAGAGGTGATCGTTCTGCATTTGAAAAACATACACAGGGAATTCTGCCAAGAGCAGGTCACCATGCAGAATTAGTCGTTTCTGAAGACATTGCACACGTAAAGACAGCAATGGGATTAATTGGAATTAGGATTAGAATTGCTATGAAAGAAAAGATCGTGCCAGAATTTGAAATGAAGGTAGAAAATCCAAAGAAGGTGAAAGCAAATCAAGACAAAAAGGCAAGTGATCCTAAAAAAGTCAAAGTAGAAGAAATTGTAGTAGGTGATGATAAAGTAGAAGTTGTAAAAATAGAAGGCAAGAAAGATGAGGCAGAATCAGAATCAGAAGTTATTGCATTAGAAGAAAAGAAGATAGAAAAAATTGAAACGTTAGAAGAAGAAGAGGCAAAATTGAAATGACCAGATTAAGTATGAAGACAATTAAAAAGCTAAACGAAAAGGATCTTCACAGTAAAATTCAAGAAACACGAAGTGAGCTTGCAAAGCTTAGAGTAGATGCATCTAAAGGGACATTAAGAAAAGAAAGTGGTAAACTAAAACCATTGCGACACGATATTGCAAGAATGCTTACACAAATGACGGAGATTAAGAAAAAGAAATGATCACTGCAGATAATATCAGATCACATGAATTCATAGGATTGAATACTGAGATCACAGAATCCAGCAATCCACAAGTAATAGGATTAAATGGAAGAATCATAAATGAAACAAAATCGATGTTTGAAATAGATACAGAAAATGGAGCAAGATCAATTGCCAAATCTACAAGCAGTTGGAAATTCTCACTTCAGAATAAAGACATAATACTTAACGGTGCAAACATTGCAAAAAGACCATTTGATAGATTAGGAGGAAAAATATGACTCAAAACATAGGACTAGATGTAAAGGCACCAGACAGAGAATGCACAGATAAGCATTGTCCATTTCATGGAGGTCTTTCAATCAGAGGCAAGCTCTTTGATGGTAAAGTTACAGCAAGTAAAGCAAGACAAACGATAACGTTAGAAAAAGATGCACCGATTTACTTTAGCAAGTTTAAGAGATATGCAAGAGGTACAAGTACAATTCATGCACATGTACCAGGTTGCATAGATGTTGAAACAGGAGATCACGTCCTAACCGCAGAATGCAGACCACTGTCAAAGTCAGTATCATATGTAGTGGTTGAGGTAAAGGCATAATGGCAAAGCAAGCAGGTAAAGGAGTACAGGAGTTCAGACCATATGTAACTAAGGTACTTCCAGTCGGCGCAAACATTGTCTGTGCAGATAATTCTGGTGCCAAAATTTTAGAGATAATCAACGTTCCAAGACATAAAACCAGAGCATCCAGACTCCCCTCAGCATCAGTTGGGGATTACTGTAACGTCGTAGTAAAAAAAGGCCCAGCAGAATTAAGAAAGCAGGTCTATGGAGCAGTAATTGTTAGACAAAAGTATGCAGTTCGCAGATTAAACGGTGTTAGAGTATGCTTTGAAGATAATGCAGCTGTTTTGATTACCCCAGAAGGTGAAACCAAAGGCACAGACATCAAAGGACCGGTAGCTGTGGAAGCATCAGAAAAATGGCCAAGAGTCGCAAACTTGGCATCAATGGTGGTATGATAAAATGAAGCCAACCAAGATGCGCAATAAGATGATTTATCAAGCAACTTTCCAGATCAAAAGTAAGCAACTCGGAAGTGCACTATCCAAAGATCTTCATAAAAAATACGGCAAGAGAAGCATCAGAGTAATCAAAGGAGACAGCATCACAATTCTCAGGGGAGAATTCAAAGGCGTTGACGGTAAAGTATCAATAGTTGACACATCAAAAAATAGCGTTGCAATTGAAGGAATCAAAAAGGAAAAGACCAAGGGAGATAAATTTGATGTTTACATTCATACATCCAATTTAGTAGTTACATCACTCAACACAGATGATAAATGGCGAATTAGAAAACTTGAGAGTAAAGAAACAAAAGGAGCAGATAAAACCAAAGTAAAGGAAGATGAAAGTTAATGGTTAGTATATCAGGCAGTAAAAAACTCAAACGTCAAATGGCCCCACAGTTTTGGGGAATAGCCAGAAAAGACAAAAGGTTTGTAGTTACCGTACGACCAGGTCCACACAAAAAAAGTCAAGCAATACCTACAGCAGTATTTCTCAGAGATACGCTAAAAATTGTCACAACTCTCAGAGAGGCAAAAGCTGTAATTTATTCAGGCAAAGTGAAAATTGATGGAGTTATAAGAAAATCACTTCATCACGGCATAGGATTGATGGATATTGTAGAACTAGAAAATGTCAATGACATCTACCGCATGGTTCCAACAGAGGAAAAGATGTTAAAACCAATTAAAATAAACGAGTCAGAAAAATTGAAAAAATTAGTTACAGTAAAAACTAAAACAACTATTAACAAAGGTAAGTTACAAATCGGATTCAGTGACGGTCGCTCAACAATATCAGATACCAAAGTAAACGTGGGAGATACATGCCTCATACAGGTTCCAGAATTCAAAATTCTTGAAGTAATCAAGTTAGAAGTGGGCTGTCAAGGATTGGTCACACGTGGAAATAATGTAGGACAAATAGGAAGTATTGAAGCTGTTGAAGAAGGGACATTCATCCTTCCAAAAAGAGTCATCATGACACTAGGAGATAGAAAAATTGAGATACCTGCAGAATTAATCATGCCCGTTGGAAAAGGAGAACCAATAATTCAATTAAAGTGATCATATGTCTCAAACAACAGAAACCCCAATGAAAAAAATATCCTTAGAGAAGGTGGTGCTGAATATGGGTATCGGCAAATCAGGAGACATAATCAACATTGCAAGAAAAGCACTTGATGAAATTTCAGGAAAGAAATCTTCTTCCCGAAATGCAAAATCACAGCAAAGAGATTGGGGAGTAAGAAAAGGGGAACCAATAGGTGCAGCAGTAACAGTGCGTGGAGATGACGCAATTGCGTTAGTTAAGCGACTGCTAGAATCCAAAGGCAATGTAATCAATGGTAAATCATTTGATAACTTTGGTAATTTTTCATTTGGAATTAGAGAACATATAGACATACCAGGTGTAAAGTACGATCCACAAATAGGAATTTTAGGGTTAGGAATTTCAATTACACTAACGAGACCAGGTTATGGGATAAGAACCAGAAGCAAGCATAAAGCTAGAGTAGGAAAAGATCACATTATCAAAAATCAGGAAGCAAAGGATTATTTTGTTAAAGAGTTTGGAGTCACTGTAACATAATGCCTAAAGATAGATCATACGAAGCCACTGGAAGAAAGAAACATGATTTTGGAAGAGGTTCTAAATGGTGCAAGAGATGCGGGGACTACACAGCTGTTATTCAAAAATATGATCTAATGCTATGCAGACGATGCTTCAGAGAAGTCGCAACATCTTTAGGGTTCAGGAAAAACAAGTGAGATATAATGCCAGCAACTAATATTTTAGCAAATCTATTCGTCACACTTACCAACAATGAGACCAGAAGGAAGAGCGACTGCGTTATTCTTCCAACTTCAAAATTGGGAATAGAGGTTCTAAAAACACTTCAAAAAGATGGATACATAGGAGAGTTTGAACATATTGATGACAAAAGAGGCGGGAAATTTAAAATCAAACTATTGGCAAAAATAACAAAATGTGGAGCAATATCTCCAAGATTTAAAGTGAAAACTGACGAGTATAACAGTTGGGAGCAGCAATATTTACCAGCATACGATAGAGGAATGCTTTTAGTGACAACTAATCAAGGAGTAATGTCACATCACGAGGCATCAGAGAAAGGAATAGGGGGATTTTTGATAGGATATGTCTACTGAGCAATTAAGTAAATTTGAAGATCAGGTAGATATTCCGGAAGGAGTAAAGGTAACGCTAACTAAGCATATGCTGTCATTTGTTGGACCTTTAGGTAAAACGCACAAGAGCTTCAGAAGCATTCCAGTAAATATTAAAATTGAAGAAGGTAAAATACTCCTGAAAACAATTAATATGAAAAAAAGAGATTATGCAATCTTACATACAGCAAGATCAATTATTAGAAATATCTGTGAAGGGTTGATCATAGGATACACAATCAAAATGAAAGTTGTGTATGCGCACTTTCCAATCACAGTGAAAGTAGATGGTAAAAAAATCTTAATTGAGAATTTCCAAGGTGAACGTGCACCAAGATCCACACATATTGTTGGAAACACAAAAGTCGTACCAAAAGGAGAAGACGTAATTCTTACAGGCGAAGTTTGGACAGACATTACACAAACTGCGGCAAATATTGAACTAAAAACCAAGGTTAAAAACAAAGATCATAGAGTTTTCTTAGATGGTATTTACGTGTTTGAGAAAATGAAAGGTCAAGAAAAATTGAAGTAAATTTTTCCCAATGACTCTTGATCCTGAATTTGCCAAACAAACAACAGAATTAATTGTTCAGACATTAGATCTATACAAAAAATCAGGAGCATCGCCACGTGTAGGACAGATATGGGATTGTTCAAGCATCGGGGATTTTTTGTGTGGATTTTTTGTTGGCGAGATGGTAGGTTCTGCACTCAGTGCATTTCAAATTGTGCATCAAAGAGAACCATCTGCAGAAGAGCATTTAGAGATCATAGAACTGGTTGAAAAACATTCAAAAGACATTAAAGAATTTTTTGCCAAATTTGGCTAAGTTTTAATGAAATCAGACCAAATGAAGTAGTCGCAAAGAT
This sequence comes from Candidatus Nitrosopumilus sp., assembly GCA_029263475.1. Classification (GTDB taxonomy): domain Archaea; phylum Thermoproteota; class Nitrososphaeria; order Nitrososphaerales; family Nitrosopumilaceae; genus Nitrosopumilus. The sequence goes on along the minus strand of JAJCXK010000056.1, from coordinate 40,186 downwards.
TAAATCACTTTTACCAAGGTACAAACTTGTGCCTCCCTAGCTCAGCGTGGTAGAGCATCCGACTGTTAATCGGATGGTCACCAGTTCAAGTCTGGTGGGAGGCGCTTACTTTTCAAATTAAAGATTCAAAATCCATTTTGTTAGCATCAAAGATAAATCAGATTGAGAGGAATTTAGAATATTTCAAAATTCGAAATTAGAAATATAGATAGGTTAACAGTAATTGGTTTACACTATTAGACAATACAGATCTAATAGATGATCGCATATCTATAACGATGCAGGAGGTTCACATTGGTCAGAACTAGAAGGGCCAACAGGTATTGTGTGGATTGTGGGGCAAGACTAGTGTATTATCCACGATTATCCAATCCCAAAGCTCCTAACGAACACAGGGTACTTGTTTATGCATGTCCAGACTGTACAGAGGACTTTGAAAAACCTAAAATGTTCTCGATTAAACGTAATCAAGTTGAAGATCCATTAGAGACAGTTGAAATCGAAATCACACAATTACAAAAAAAAGCAATCATAGCAAAATAAAAAAAGAACATGTCACACTCAAACAAACCCAAAAGTAATGCGTGGTTTTTGCTACCAATATTCTTTGGAATGATAGGAGGGATAATCGCATTTTTTATTTTAAGACAAAATGATCCTCAAAAGGCAAAAAATTGTCTGTACCTAGGATTAATTTTCATGGTAATTGGAATCATACTCAATATTGTGATTGCAGCATCCATTCCAGATTTAGATTCAGGTTTTAACGTAAATATCTAATAAGGAACAATTTGTGTTTAACATATAGAAAAAAGATATGTCTAAATTCGAATTTAGAAATAATGTAAATTTAGGACCTTGATCATTTGAATTTAGAATCATATAGAACTAGTTCATCATGTGTTCTATGGGCATATCCAGAATGCGAGACAACGTGGAAAGATGGATGATTCATGAGGGCTTATCATGTGAAGAAATAAAAAATCCCGAAAATGCGTTTCAAATTCTAATAAAACATGCAGGACAGTATGGAATTCCCGTAGAAGTATTTGAACCGAAAGGACAGCCAGGAATACTAGTGATAGGTGCAAAAGTGGTAATGAAAAACAGTCAAATTTCAAGATATTTGGGATTTAACGTTACAGAAAAAGAAAAATTTGAGAAAAAAGTTGCTGATTTTTGCTATTCAATTCAAGTAATTAACAAAATCATCACAGAAGACGGAAAGCAAAAAATTGGAGTTTATGTCGTTTTAGATGATAAAGAAAATATCAACCAACAAACCATGTTAGAAGCAATCGACAGTGTTTCAGAAAAATATGATCAGACATCCAGATTTCTATTAAAAACATTTTAAAAAAACTAATGAATTATCAGTTTTATCACAAAAAATAGGATGAAAAAATATCTAATACGCAGGCAAGCAAAGACCAAAACAAACTAGATAATCGTTTGAATTAGAATCTGTCAATACACCTCAAATAACTAATAAAATATTCCAAGTCATTATTCATAGAAAGTGCAAATTCATAAACAAAGTTGGGAAATTTAAACTCATATGGACATTTTGTGAAATTTGATCCCTAACATACATGAATTACATGTGAAAAGGGAGGGGTGTTTGATACGATATCCATCCATCCTATAAAGAATACATGTTCAACAAGTACAACAAATCCCAATTTTTGTAAAATCACATACAAAAAACATGTTTTCAAACAGATGAATGAATGGTAAATGAATTAGCATGGACTAGTTGGATTAGTAAAGTACATTCCTACTCAGGTTGTTTTTAACGTATGATGTAAAGTCATAAAATATTCGGAAAATTTTTCAAAACTTGTAATTTTGTAAAACCGAGCCTAAGTGTTAAACCCCCCATGAAAAATACAGGGTTTAGTCACATAGCGGTATTTTCAAAAATATTCTTTTTTGGGGGGGGTACGACACTTGTGCCTAGATACAAAATGCAAACATAATTCCACCACGGTATGTCAATACAACATACCCAGTCAATCATCACCAGTCACAATAGCTAAACCCCCCACATATTGAAAATAAATGACCAAAAATCAAGACTTGAGTTTTAGATTAGAGAATGTTGTGGAGATTTATCACCTCCAAACTTGCGAAAAACAGAATGAATGTTATTTTACATTTCTAGATACTTAAATAATTACAGATTCCACAGAATCAATCCTAGAACACCTGCAATTACAGGAATCAGATATCGTTGAATGCGGTTAACCCTTCTGATCAACAGTTCATTTCCATGTACATGTAATCTCATCTGTATTGCAAGTGAAAGTATCGTATTTGCAAACAATGCAAAATTAATGAACATTACCTTGTCATAGATTGTAAGATATGCCAATGGCGGAAGATCCTTCATGGCACCCGTATGAAGATACACCAAGGCAAGTAAAAGTGGTGCTGACAGGTAAATCCTAGGAGTGTAATTCTCAGGTATCCAAAATACCATCATGGACAGGGCAGAGATCATGATTACTGGAAACAGTATGTTCATAATTGAGCTGGTCATGGGCCTTTCAATATCAAACTGAGCAACAAATCGGGCATATGTCAAGTCATATCCCTCATAGTAATGCTCCATCGATTCAAACGAGGCATTTTTCATAGTCCATCCAGGAACATATGCCCTGGAATCAACACCGCTTGTATCTGCATCATATTCAAAAACTATGGAATCAGTATAGCATGGAGTGTCAGGTTCCACCTCTATTGTCAAGGGGATTGTTTCAAATGGAAACAAACTCAGGTCCATATTTGCAAAAAACATGCCAATCATTCTTACTTCATAATAGTGCTCTTCGATATACTCAGACGAAATTTGTTTTACAAACCCGTTTGGAAAGCCCACAGGAGGCAACCCATCCTCTATGAAATTTACATCATCAGACCAAATTACATATCAAAAGTCAGCCTCATATTCTCCCGCCTTCATGTCTATTTTGCCAATGTTGTTAAGCAGGATTCCAATATGGATTATCTTGGGAGTTTCCAACCCGTCAGGATCGCACCATTCTCCAGTAAACACATCAATTTCTTTTAGACTCTTTTCCTGGGCAAATGCAACATTGTTTTGGTTAGAAAAGATGCCTGAAATAACAGACATTGAAATTATTACAAATAGCATTAAAATTGAAACAGAATGAAATTTTGCCACTAGAAAGTGTTATTTCAGACATAATTAAGAATTTGTAGAAATTCTATCAAAAAAATTAAAATGTTTAAGTAAAATAAGGATTTTCCAGATAAAAAGACGAATTATCCACATTATAGAAATTATCATGACAGACTGATCGAGTCGTCTATATACTTGATTTTGTAAAATCCGATAAATTGGCAAATTTTGGATTAATTATTGTAATTGGAGCAATCATAGTATCGATGTCACTTGCAATGTTCACGTATACGCAGTATCAAACAAACTACATAGAAACAGTCACAGGAGAAACGGTCAAAGTTGGCCCAGTCGAATACGTTATCACATTTGAAGGAACACACGGAGGAGACAAAGAGACGGTCCCAGAAAATACTTTTGTGATGATCGGAGTAACAGCAAAGAACGTCAGCGAGGATAAAACACTACTTTCAGGAGGACAATTTTATCTCATAGATGAAAAAGATCTAAAACACAAGGCAGTTTACGGTGAATTTTCTTCCAAAGACCTCCTCATGGTAGGCCTAGATCCGAACAAGCCAGTAGAGATCACCACACAGTTTGATATTGAGTTTGACGAGGAAAGTCAATACAAGATTGTCATTCGTCCACAAAAAGATCAATCGACAGTAGATACGGCTTCCATCTGTTTGACAAACTGCGAATAAAAAATAGAGATTATTTAAAAAATACCAATCAAAATAACTTGAATAAAATCATCTCTAAGACTTCACACTAAGACCAGTCATAGTTATTTTTGAATTACCTTGTTAAATTTATTATATTTCTAAATTCGAATTTAGCAATATTCTAAATTACTAGCCTGACATCTTTAATTCAGGTAAAACAAAGACTTGGTCAGGTTTGATTTTAAGAATAACTCGCTTTTCATCATCACGCTTGAAAGGATAGTGTTCTCGGCCCATATACTGCAAAGTGAGTTTGTCTGCATGCTTGTATTCATAATCAGGAATCAAATCCACTACAATACCGCGAATTGTGACCATATCAAGAGGATTATCAATTGCAGTTACAGATACAGCAACACGTGGATCTCGCAGGACATTTTTGTGTTTTATTCTCCCTTCAGCTGTGTTTATCAAAATATGTTCATCTTCATAGTTTGCCCAAACTGGAGATACCTGAGGTGCACCGTCATTCATTACAGTGGCTAAATAGACAAGGTTTTTTTCAGAAAATAATCCTGCAGCTTTTTCATTCATAGATAACAGTCACATCCAACCGTTGATAACGGTTTTCCCCAATCGCTAGATGAAAACGCGTGTTTGGAATTGAAATAGTTAGATTTAGATTTTTCAAATCAGGATTCAAACAGATTCTGCCACCACATTAAGTCACAGGTCCAGAGTCAGGTTTACTTTCCACCAGATTTTTCAAGAACATTCGTCATTGCACGATTCATTATTTCCATCACAAGGTATTGGGAATATTCTTCAGATTTTTTTCCTTTTGATTTACTGGTTTTTGGAGTTAGACCTTTTAGGATTTTTTCAATTTTTGCCGATGTGTTAGTGATAATTTTAGAATACGTAGAATCAAAATCCAGCGGAGTTTGAAAATCCAATAATTTAGTTGACGTGCCATAGAATTTTGTTATGGCACCACGGGACTCTTCAATTCTCACTATTTCAATTAATCCAGATTGTTTTAGAATTTCCAAATGATGACGTACGGTTGTGAGTGCTTTTTTGAATCCCGCCTTTTTTAAAGCGGTGGTAATCTGATCAGCTGACAATGCCTGATGATACAAGATTTCTACAATTTTTGCGCGTGCAGGATCTTCTATTGCACGTGCTTGTCCGATATTTGTCGTAACAGTACGATTAACTTTGATTTGCTTTTCTAGCAGGGTTGACATACAGAATTACCTTTCAATCTGATCTAAAAGATCCTCGTATCATATTTTTTTGTCTAATCGCATCAATTTTTCTTTACTATTAACAACATCAGACAGGCATCATAATTGCTTTACAGATACTACCGACATCGTAATGCACTTGATTGCAATGATACCGCTATGATTGGAATGGTAATGCACTCGATTGCAATGATACCGCTATGATTGGAATGGTAAGAATGGGAAAAATATGACATGGCATTTGAAAAAATCAAAAAATATCAAAAAAAGAGGAAATCAAAAAAACAATGTCCCAAAACGGCCATCATGACAGCGTTTGCAAAGGATTCAAAAATCAAAATCGAGTTGAACCAATAGCGTTATGCATAAAATAGAAAAATGTGACGAAATTAACTGGCACAATCAGATTTGCATGATCTCTAAGGCAACAATATGTCAGAAACATGCATCTGCATGTCATTCAAAAGCTAAATCTTGTCGCCAGTGAGTTTCTCATATGCAGCTACGTATCTTTGAGTCATCTTTGAGATGATCTCTTGCGGGATAAGTGGGGCGACAGGTTCTTTTCCAGAGATACGGTCATCATCGAATTGCTTTTGAAATCCGTTTGCAGAAAGCCAATCGCGCAATAGCTGCTTGTCATATGCGTCCTGTATCTTTCCAATCTCATAAGAGGACTTTGGCCATAGCCTGTATTCATCAGGTCCAATCGAGTCACCCAGAGTGATAACACCATCCAACACTCCAAATTCAAGTTTCAAATCAGCCAAGATGAATCCTGCATCATCTGCAATTTTTGCCATCTTCTTGTAAATGTCAATGGATGTGGATTCAAGCCAATCATATTGTTCCTCAGTTACCAAATTCATCTCCAATGCACCAGATTTGTCAATCGGAATGTCGTGTTCAGATTTCGTGGTAGGATCAAATACAGGTTCTGGAAGCTTTGCTGCCAGTGTGGTGTCAGTTCCTTTAGGAACGGATACATCTCCATTCTTCCACCTGCCTATCAGGCTACCGTAAAAGTATCCCCTGACCACGCATTCCATAGGAAGCATTTTCATCTTTTTTACTACAATCTCGTTATCTGATTCTCTTCGGATAAAATGATTCGTTACAGACAGTTCGTTGAACCAAAACTCTGCAAACTTGCACAGCACCTCACCCTTGCGCGGAATATCCTGCTTGAATTTGACATCAAATGCAGATACCCTGTCTGAAAAATTAAACAGCAAGTGGTCTTTGTCCACATCATATAGATCCTTTACTTTACCACTGGTAAGAAATTTCAAACAATTATGCATGAATTTTGAAGAATTTAACTGCTAGTGGCACATTCTTGAGGAAATGTTCAAAAAGACCATGAACATGATTCAAGCAGATGAGTAATCTTGATGAATCTATAGGAAAATTATTGCTTGAACTTCAAAAGGATGATCCGGACACGTTCAAGGAACTGATGAAGAAGGCACAAAAAGAGAATCCCGGACTTTTTGAGGAAGATGTTGATGAAGACAATAAAAAAATTGATGAAGACAATAAGAAAATAGACAAAGAGGACTAGATCAGAACATCACGATGGTGCAAGTCAACACCCAAAAATAAGATCCTGTTTGTTTTGTGAAAATAAAAAAAGGATCATCTGAATTCACATGGATCACAAAGATTGTAAATGAATTAAACTGTAAATGAAACGGATTTGGCATAGAATGAAATTAAGTTTCAAAGAGCAAATGGTGCTTTTCATAATATTTTCTACAGTCGCATTTCTTTTGGTATATGCGGCATGTGGAACATTTTTCAAGGTAGAATGCCACGAGGTTTTACTGGAAAAATGATTTTTAAGTACGGGTGTCAGTAATGGGAAAATACTGTGAGTTTTGCATTGGAGAGAATACAGGATTGCCTGAAGAATATCACAAAGAGGTAAAATTGGAAACTCATAGATGTCCCCACTGCTCCACCAGGTTCTGTGACGAGCATTGGAAAGAATCCAACGAGTGCTCATGCGGAGGAAAGCAATTGGAACGAAAATGGGGATACTGACAAAATATGTTCCAAAATACTAGAAAAGGAATCAGGCAGACTGATGCAGGTATCAGATCATGGAAATTGAATGTAAAGATTTTGGCAATGATTTCCATTACTGTCGCGTTGGGAACGATGTCATTGCTTGCATATGATTCCCAGACACTTGACAAAATATGCCAAGATAGCGGCGGAAAGCGTAATGGTGATATGTGCATGGTTCCGATCTTAACCAACACAGCAAGAGAAGATTCCAATACAACGGACAATTCAATTCAAATTAAAACGATGAAGCCCAATAGCGTGGAGATATTTTACTATCCAGACCCATCCAAAGAGACAGACACGTACAAGCCATTCATGCTGATTAGATTGCCCGAATGGATGGGGGGTTCTGCAAACGATACTTCTGCATTCAGGGCATACAGTGCAAAATCGCTGGATGATTCATGCAGTGTAAGGTATTGGCCAAATGAGGGACGGCAAAGAATAGAGAATCCGTGCCAGGGAGCCATGTACAGGGTGATAGACGGAGCAATGACATATGGTGCGATACATCGTTCCACAGCACTTACCGCACTGCCACACCTTGATTTGTCAACGGACGATAACGGCAAGATGTATGTGAATCCTCCAAAATTCTCCACGTCTGAAAACGGAGTGATTGGGCATGGGAGGAATCTGTCCATGGAGGAAATACGTAGCAATTCTGCATTTCTTTCCGAATCATTTGCAAAACATCATCCAGACTATCCTCCAATCCCAGTAGAATTTGGAGGACATATTCTATCGGAGATTAGTCCAGAGAGGCACACTGTGACTGTAAAGTATCTTAATTTTCCAGGCAAATCAGGGTATTTTGAGATAACTATCGGAAAATTGGCCAACGGAATTGTCTATCCAAATTTTGAAAAACCAAACTTGGAATACTGGCAGATTGAGGACACCATAATTAGGATTGGCGGTTCGGCCATGGAGGAGAGCAATAACGAATCAAAGTCATTTAGAATGTATAATGTGGATTTCTCAGACGGATATAACTATAGAGTGACAGGTAAAAATTTGGAACTAATCAAAAAATCAATTGTCATGAATTTTTTTCCAGAAAATGAGTTCGAAGATTTGTTTTTAGTATCCAGTACGATAAACAAATGAATGAAAAATTAGCTATTGATGGAAAATCATAACATGGGTCATTCATCAAAATTTATTCAACACACAGTAAATTCTCTTAAAAAGTTAGAATGTATAATTGTGTAAGCTAAGCATCAATTTTTGTGCAAAAAGAGATTTTCAGAATAGCACAGGAATTTCAAACAAATAATTCAAGGTTCTTTTTCTTGCTTCTTGACTTTGTTCTCAATACGGCCTTACAACATATGCATCTAGTCTCATCAATTTTCAAGAACAGACCACAAAATGTGCAATGCTTTTGTCCAATTTTATATCGTATTTTGTTTGAGACAGGTTCAGCCTTGTATCGAATGCAAAGACCCTTGCAAGTTCTGCCCACTATAGATCATCTCCCAATCTTTCTTTGATTTCGCTTGCCCTATTACGAATGGTAACCGAGCTAATTCCCGAAACCTTTGAAATTTTTATTTGAGAAATTTTCTCTTGGTTTACCAATGATGCAAGATAGATGGCCGCAGCATCCATTGCCATGGGATTTTTACTGGCAGTTATGCCAATTTTCTCTGATTTGGCCAGGATTTTCAGTGCATGACGCTTTGTTCTTTCTGAAACTTTTGACTCTAGAAATCAGAGTTACAAATTCAACAGGACTGTATGATTGAGGATATATCTCAAGTTGCTGTAAAAGAAACCGATAGATGCTTTGAAGATGCTTTCTTTTTATGTTACCCGCATCAGCAACATCCTGAATCGTTCTCGGGGTGTTTGTCAACCTGCATGCAATGTATACAGTAGCACATAGCATTCTAACAGTAGATCTACCGACAAGTATTTTTTTTAAGGTTATTTTCCTAAAGAGGTATGCAGTTTGCTCTACAACGACATTCGAAAGTCCTAGCTTTGCTTTTATTCCATCCAGCAAGGTAAACGCCTTCACGTATGACTGACTAGTGTTGGCAAACCTGCTGTTTCTGTCCCACATCCTTAGCCTGTAGAACATTCTCTTATTTTCTGCCGAAAGAGTCCTACCTGTTGAATCCCTATCTTTTGATTCTATGATCGTCGACAACCCCATGTCTGCCATTTTTAATGAAATTTTCTGTCCAGTCCTAGAATTATTCATGTATTCTTCACCAGTAGAATGTGATGGTTGGGAAGTTGCATCCACAGATATTTCGGGAACCACCGCGCCACAGTGACTGCATGCAATTTCCCCAGTAGTCAGATCTGTGATCAGTGAAATTTTTTTACAGTTTCTCAAATGGATTAAATTATCCATTTTAATTATTTTCCTTTAATTCAAATTCACAACATTCAGCAAGATGCTTTTCCGACAAAGAATGCGTGTTGATCTTTTTGAACATTGTTTTAGAATTATAATTTGACATCATGAAATAATTACGGAAATAAATTATTTAAAGCGGAGTCAAAAAACTACCTAGTGGTAAACGCGTAAAATTAGAATTTGCAAAAACTACGTATTACACATAAATTATTTCAGAGTTGGCACCATAACTGAATTTTAGATTTTTTATATACAAAAATGTATGAATAAGATAATTGTCTAATATTTGGAAATACACTAACGATTAATGATGCATTTTATCCTAAAGAAAAAATCCAAAATGAAAAGAGATGATTTGTATTCAATTAGCATAGATGTTGAAAATTTTTCAAAGATTATGCCAAAACATTTTAAATCGCTCAAGATAACAAGAAGGTCTCATAATGAGATGTTTGTTGACGAAAGAATTTATTTTTTAAACGTCAAAGTTAAACACGTGATCATCCATCCAGATATTCACGAGGTTTACATCATGTCAGGCATGATGAAAGGCACATCTTTTATTGAATGTTATGAAAAAACAGACGAAGGAACAAACGTTACCATTGCCGTTTCAATCAAACTAAATGGAATATCAAAAATATTATCGCCGCTGAAATTCCTCTTTAAATTTCAGATGTCCAAAGTGACGAAAGAATTTCTTAAATCTTCTGAGAAATTCATGTCAGATTCAGGCAGAAAAAGAAATTAGCACTATGAAAATAAATTAGCACGATTTTAAATATCAATTTCAGCATAAACTTTCATGTGCAAACAGATCCACGTGATAGGGGAAGGAGTCGGAGGATTAACCATATCCGCATTGCTTGCAAATAGCGGTCATCAAGTAGAGATTTTTGAAAAAATAAGGCAAATAGGAGGCAGAACGGCCTCAACTGTCTTTAAAAACCACATTCTTGACAACGGATTTCACATAATGCCTTTTTACAAAAAATCAGCCATCTTTGAAATTCTAAAAAAACTGAGCATTGAATCCAAACTCAAGCTTGCGAAAGTTGACAATATTGCATTTTACTCAGATAAAGGATTTCACAAGTATCCAAAAGGAATAGGAGATCTTCTTCAACTTTCACTTATTCCATTTTCAAGCAGAATCAAGATTCTCAGAATTTTATTTCCGATGGCATTTACATCAATGAAAAAGACAGAGGAATTGGACAGTCTATCACTGACTGAAATTACAAAAAAGCTTGATGACAATACAAATGCATTCTTTGAGGCTGTTTGCATGTTGGCATTTGCAGACACATCTGATCACATATCATTGGGAGAATTCACTCGAACCATGATTCGCGCAAATCCATTCAGGGGAGGAACAAGCGAATTTGTATATCCTCAAGATGGCGGCTATGATGCAATATCCCATGTTCTACATGATCACATTATTGCAAATCAAGGAAAAATACATCTTAATTCTCAGATCAAAAAAATTGTCATAAAAGATTCCAAAGTTAACGGCATCATCACAAATGATGGAATTTTTCATCCTTCAAAATGCGTGATAGTGTCATTGCCAGCATATCAAGCAGTCAACCGTCTATTTGACAGTAATGTATTTGAGCAAAAGTTCATTGACAAAGTAAATCGCTTGGATAAAACCACTGCAGTTGTGGAAGTTCATTTTGCCTTGAACAAAAAAATTGATTCCAGGCAGATAGTCTTCCCAGTAGGTGATTTTACCACAAAGGGTTTTTTCTTCATATCAAATATCACCCCAACTGTATGCCCTCAAGGAGAACATTTGATGATAGCAGGAACTCCCGTTACGCCCTCAATAGTGGAGGATTCAACGAAAATCAAAGAAATAGTTGAGCGAATGAAAAATGAACTGAATTTGACATATCCAGATTTTAAAGAATCTCTGATTTGGGACAGGCCGATGGCTTAGAATTGGTAGAATCAGTAGTAAAAGAGCCAGGTCCGGTATGGAAATCAAAGATGTCACATGAAATATCACATATTAAAGGACTATTTTTTGTAGGAGACTCCACAGTTAGTTATGGAATAGGAACAGATTCTGTGGCTCACAGTTCAATTTTATGTCATCCCAAGATAGAGAAATTCTTAGAAAATTCTAACTGATGGTTGTACAAATTATCTTTGGTAGATCAGTAAGAGTCAAGTTTGCAAAAACCTCGGCATCAAACGTTGGGATTTTTTCTTGCTCTAGCGCATAGCCACCAACCATTATTGGAACATCAAAATTATCATTTATCTTTCTGATTAGTCTCTGACCAGTTTTCAAATTGTCTTCCAATGTAATTGAAACCATGACAATATCAGGATGGTTATTTTCAATAAAATAAAGAATTGAATCGGAGGGAATTGATGTAGCCATGTTAAACACGTGGTATCCCTTACTAGTAAGAAACGTCTCAATCACATCACAGTCCAAGTGATGCTCTTCCCCCAGTGGAACGCACAAAAGAATTTTCTTCTTCTTGCCATGAGTTTTTTCTTTATCCATGATAATTTTTACAAGTGTCTGAGCAACATTGCTTGCAACATGTTCTGTAGCGATGCTAATTTTGTTGTTAGCCCATTCGTCGCCAATCTGATACATGACAGGTTTTAAAATCTTATCAAAAAAATCTGCCGAATTGAAAATATTTACGTAATCACCATAAATCTTAACACAACTGTTTATGTCACCTTCTGTGAGCCTTTTGTACAGGAGTTTTTTTGATTTTTCAGATGCCTCTTCCCGTTTCTTGATGTCTTCAGGATTCTGTGCTGCCAAAACAGACAATACTTTTGAATTATCCCTATACTCTACAGGGATGTCGTCCTTTATCACTTCTGATGCCTTGCCCAGGTATTTGACTATCTCTTGTCTGGAGGTCTTATTTTTAGAATCCCAAATACTTTTTACAAGATAAAGATACTGAATTCCTTTTACTTTCTTGGTACGGATGTATACCATGTCAAATTTCCTAAGAGGACATATTTAACTAATGCCCATTATTTATAATAGTGCCAATTATTCAGAAAATCATACTTTATTGTTAAAAACGGCGAAAAGAATCCCAGGTCTCGGATCAGCATACAGTAAAAAATATGTCTGCCTAGCAAGATATGTGTCATCAAATCGATAAATTAACGGAGCAATTTCAGACAGCATTTTACCAGTAGATACTTTGCCACTTTTAAACTGACACAGCAATTCATGAAACAGATCTTTTTCTGACACAGTAAAATGCCTTGAAAAATATCCAAAGATATGCATCATTGCATTAAGATGAGTCTTTGTGGTGGGCTGCTTGTCAAGGGCAATTTTTAGATGCTCTTCGTATTGCTCCAAAATATCAAGAATGTTGGTTTTTTTATGACTAGCGACAAGATTTCCGAGGATCTTTAATTCTACTGGATTGTGAACCGTCAACATGTACTTGTTCATGGCTTGAAATTCTACTAATTTGACAATCTTTTTTGATTTTTTGACATTTGAAAACCTATCAGTTACAAAAGTAACGACGTCTTTTTCACTTAGAGTGGATTCCAGAGGATTACCGTGTACAAAATTGTCTCTCACCATTTGAAAAATGAATGATTGCATTTAAACTCCAAAAGAGAGAAAAGCGATTAGCACTAGTTTTTTCATGATACATAGAAGTTTTTTACCACTAGAAAATAAATTAGAACTAGTTTATATGCTATGAGTCATAAACAAATCCAATGAAACCAACAATAATCGCAATATTCGCAATACTATTAGTAGGATCAGTTACTTCGTTTGCTTCAGCTCAAGAAGGAATCCCTGACTGGGTAAAGAACAACGCAGACTGGTGGTCAGAAGGAGCGATATCTGATGGCGAGTTCGTATCAGGCATTCAGCATCTGATAAAGAGCGGAATAGTGAGCGTCTACACGGAAATAGAATCAGAAGAACTCATCCCTGTCAATTTGAAAAATATGAATTCTGAATGGGCATCACTGTATTCGGATCTAGACAAGTGCTCAGAAATTTCCACGGCATACAAAAGAATTGATTGCGAAAAACCCTTCAAGAAAGCAATTGCCCTAGACGGATACAAAGCAGATGGAGAGGGATTTGTCGTAGGACCGATCACTTACTATTGGAAAGGGATAAACTCTGAAGGCAATGAGTTTTCAGTCACTTCAGCAGGGCAATACATATTGTCAATCCGCATGCTTGCAGAAAATACCAGTTCAAAAGTTGTGGCAATGAATTGTACCAGTCCTCAAATATGCGCTTATGACGTATGGAATGGTGAAAAAGAATTCAAGTATTCAGGCATGGACTTTACTAGTGGGCAAATTGCAATGAATTCAGGTGATTCAAGAGAATTCAATATTCTCTTTGGCCCAAATATCGGATATGGTGGAACCAAATTTGAATATGATTCCTCAAAGGAGTACTTCTTTAGAGTAAATGAAGACTTTGGAAAAGCATCTATTTCATTAAACTTGCAATAGCGAAAATATTTTTAATTTTTGAATATATTCTCAATGATCCCGTTTGAAGATTACAAGAAAAATATTAAATCATGTACCAACTCCTTACAAAAACTTTCTGCAAAAACACGGGAACAGAATGCATGCATAATTCTCAATTTTAAATTATATTAGACAGGCATAAGTCGTGGAATCATTCTTTACTTGGAACTTATTATTATAAAATATGGAACCAAAATTCATTGCCATTCCTGCAGCAGTGATCATCGCTGTCATTGCATTGGGTTCAATGAGCATGCTTCCTCAAAACGATCCAAACATCGCACAAAGAGAATCTCAAGCTGAAGCTGAAATACACAAGCTAGTCAACATACAAAGGTCAGAGCACGGTCTTGAGCCTCTAATCTATGACAGAGAACTAGGAAAGATAGCAAAGTCACACAGCATAGACATGGTCAAGAGAGATTATTTTTCTCATTTTACTCCAAATGGGGTCGGTCCGGAAGACAGGGGTAAAAATGCAGGATATGATTGCAGGAATTACATATCGGATGAAGAAATAAAATATGATGGGATCAAAGAGAACATATTCATCAATGAGAGTGAGTCATCATTAATTTCAGCGATTCCCAAAGAGATTGCTCAGGATACCGTAGAATGGTGGATGAATTCACCAGAGCATAATGCAGTAATTCTTGACAAATTGTTGCACGTAGACGGAATCGGAATTACGTGGAGTCAAAATAAAATACTTGTCACCCATAACTTTTGTTAATTGGGATTTTTTCAACTGTTAGCAAGTGACGGTAAAATATCGCAGCCTCAAATTCCAAGAAAAATAGCATTTCAAAATTCCAGGAATATAAAAAATTATATTTTTTCTAAGCGTGTTTCATCATTTTTTAATGGTGTATGAGAAAATGAGATATGAAAAGATTGCCGATTTTTGTATTGATTGGAGTCTCTCTAACAGCATACTTTGCACTGACTGCGTTTATTCTTCCAGAAAAATACATGTCACACGAAAAATTGGTTTCGCAACCTCATTTTGAGGTTAAAATTTCAGATAAAGAGATTACTTTGGGAGAATCATTCAGACTTGATATTACCACGAGAAATAGCGGAGAATACGGAGATATCCACATCCTCTCAACAGCGTTTCCAGATTTGAACGAAGTTGGCAGCATAGTCAAAATATCGACATATGATTTTACACAACCTCCAAACAACATCATTTCAGGTGAAAAAATTATTGCCAAATACAGCGGAGGCTTAGAACACATAAATGCAAAATATCCTTCAATTGAGGCAATGAGCAGACCAGTTCAACCAGGTTCAACATACAATCTATCACAAGTCATTACGCCTGAGAAAGCAGAGAATTTTTCAATATATGTGAAAACAGTCAACATTCCACATACAAGCAACCTATCGCACTATCCGCAAACAGGGATTTTAGATCATCAAGGTGAATACGTGAATGTTTATTCGGTTATGGTAAATCCATAGAATTTTGTAAGGCATTACTGAAAGATGACCAACTCAAAAACAAAGATCATAAGGAATAATCTGAATGCCAATGCTGAACGTATTTTTCTCATAGGTTCTGTTTTGATAAGCCTTGGAATTTTACTTGTCACGGTAGGCGGAAGCTGGGACATCACAAACCATTTACTAAGCAAGCCAGACACATTTTTCTCTCCACCTCATGCTTGGATGTACTTTGGCGTAACGATATCCCTGATAGGGGCGATTGTGTCTTTTCTAAGCTGGAGAAAATTGAAAAGTTTTAAAAATTCTTATTTTTCTTCACTAAGAATTAGCCTAATTGGAATTGCATTATTGTCCAGTGCAGGACCATTTGATTTTGTTTGGCATTCCAATTTTGGATTAGACGGACTGTTGAGCCCACCACATTTGACCCTTATTGCAGGAATGTTTTTCTGTGCAGTGGGGGGAATGGTTGGAATATCAAAATTCTTGAGAATCAGGCAGTCAAAAAACTATCACGAATACTTGCTAATTTTGGCAGTGATGCCTGTATGGCTAGCAGGTTCAGGAATTATTTCATCATTATCCCTGCCTTTCTCAAATACGGACTATTTTCAATTTAATCCAGAACCTACGTTTGCGTTTATTGTAGCAACCCTGGGATTTCCTTTGCTAATTTCAATGTCCAGTTTGCTCATTCTCAGGTTATCTAATTTCAGGTTCGGAATGATTAGTGGTCTGGGAGGATTGTTTTTGTTAATCTACAGTTCAACAGCAATCATTCCAAATTTTGCATTGATTGATTCTATCATGTTCTATTCATTGAATCTAATTCCGTTTGTAAGTGTAGACATTATTCTATTTTTAAACAAAAGTAGAAAAGCACTAGTTTTTGTAGGTGGATTACTGGGCTCTGTATTTTACATGGTATACTATCCATATGTCATGTATACGTTCAACGAGAGCCTGCTTGGAAAACTGGTCTCGCCGAGCTTGATCTATTTTGTTTATTTTGAAATGATTGATGATGTATTAATTCTCACAATTGTTCCTGCAATCATCATGGGCATGTTGGCAGTATTTATCTCTGAAAGAGCATCAAAAAAGATTCTAAAAGTAGATGTCTAATGATGGAGTTCTTACAAACAGAAATTTGGCGTATAGTGGTACCAGACAGAGTACGGACAGATAAGTCATTTTGCAATAAAAATCACTCAAAATGCTAGACATATTTTCAAATCATTTCAGAATAATCATTCAATAATCATTAAAAAATACAAATTAAAAACATACATCTCAATATAGTAGAAATGTATACTTTCTAAAAGAATGATTTCAGAAGCTAGTTTTTGGTGGTCAGAATATGGCAATGTGCCTTATGATGAATGGTGTTAATGATATCATCAAAGTGATTTGCCTCAATCATGGAAAGCTTAGGATAGTCCACGATCAGCAGGCCTACTTTGTGTTCCTTGGCATAGTCAATCACCCAATGGGCAATTGAATCAGTCAAAGTAAACTTGGTGTTTACCTTAACGCCTTCTTTTTGACCTAGTTCTTTCCATTTTTTTAATTCTTCTTTGAGTTTGGAAATCTGTTCTTGCAGAATTTTCTTATCAGAATCGGTTTCAAAGAAATAGAATTTTGGAGGAGTCTTGTAAACACATTCAATTACGGATAATTCTGCATCAAACTTCTTTGCCAGCGCCAATCCCAGATCAAATGATTTTTTTGTGTGCGTAGGGGTAATCAGTGCGACGGTAATATTTTTGAATAATTCCACTGTTTTTTGAATACCAATGACAGTATATGAATTATTTATTTCTCGTTGAAAAATGAGATTCATGAATTGATCCATCAAGATAGGAAAAAAATGGAGGGTGCAATCAGAGTTACCATACGGAATTATTTTTTAATAAATGTGATATGAGAAAACTAAATTCAACCACTGCCTAGAGCGACGCATTCTGTAAAATATGTAAAATTGGATTCATTTCAAATGGAACAAATTATTTGATGTCAATGCCATTCCAAAAGGCAATCATCCCCTTAATTTTCATGGCAGCATCGTTTGGTTCGGCATAATACCATGCGCAGTCCTTGTTGATTTTTCCATTCACGTCAACTGAATAGTAATTGGCCATTCCCTTCCAACCGCAAACCGTTGTTAACTCAGCTTTTTTGAAATATTCCTGCTTTATAGAACCAGATGGGAAATAATGATTTCCATCAACTACCACAGTATCTTCACTTTCAGCAATTACAACATCATTCCATATCGCCTGCATGATTATCAAGTCAAATTAACACGCTTAAAAAATATTCTATTCTACTCGCCTTTCATCTCTTGACGAGTTCGGAATTCAGGCGTAATTCCAAGAGAATCATAGTTTCCCGAAGAGCATGTAAAGCACATCGAGTCATGAGGTATTCCTACTGCAACTGCAAGGTTTTCAGCATCATTATACCCCAAAAAGTCAGCACCGATGCTTTTTCTTACCATCTCAGTTGTCTCCTCTTGATTCAGTTCCTTTCCATCAGAGAATGTTGCAAGCTCTTCTTGAGAAGGGAAATCTATTCCGGCATAGCATGGGAATTTGATTGGAGGATAGGTGATGACCATGCTGATTTTTCGGGCACCTGCTCTTCTGAGTGCCTTTATGATTGCTTTGGAGCTTGTTCCCCGAACCAGACTGTCATCAATTACAACCACATGCTGATCTTTGATGATTTCCTTGATTGGAATTATCCACCTGTTAATCTCGATTCTGTCAGACTGATGCGGCTCAATGAAGCTTCTCAGGGGTCCTTTCTTGCTGTATCTGTCTTTTAGAAGTCCCTCATCAAATGATACGCCAAGTTCTTGTGCATATCCCAATGCTGCGGGCCTTGCGGAATCAGGTACGGGTATCACCAAATCCGCATCATCGATTGGGAATTTCTTTGCCAAGAATCGCCCAATGTTTTTTCTTGCAACATAGATGTTGGTTCCCTCCATGTTGCTTGAGGGATGAGCAAAGTAAGTGAATTCAAATGAACAGTGAGCACGCGCAGGATCATCAGAGAACATTTCAGTCTCCAATCCATTTTTGCTTAGTTTGATGAGCTCACCAGGATTTACGTTTCTTTGGAGTTCCGCACCTACTGCAGAGACTGCGGAGGATTCAGACGCAACGATGTATGTGTCATCAGATTTCTTGTGTCCCAAGACCATAGGACGAAATCCCTTTGGATCACGTGCGGCATAGACGGAATTATCATCGGAGATAAACGTAAAGCAGTAAGAGCCAACCATTTCGTTTTTAAGAATAGAAAGTGCCTTTCCCATCCCACCATTCTCAGAGATTAATGAGACCAGTCTTTGAGCTGCAACAAGAGTGTCACTGGCATTTTGTGGAGTAAACGAGCATCCGCCAACCAGGTTTGATAGTTCCTGAACATTTGCGATGGTACCATTGTGGGCAATGCAGAGATCCTTTACCTTGAGAGGTTGTGCGTTTTCCAAGGTGCTCTTACCCATGGTGGAATAGCGAACGTGTCCAATTACAGACGAAGAGGCATATTCCTCAGAGATTTTTTTAAATTCAGACGATGCTGATGAAACCAATCCGAGTTTCTTTAGAGGAGGCTTATTTGGAATTGCAAGACCCCATGCCTCCTGACCCCTATGCTGCAGTGCCCTTAACGCGTCAATAACCATCGGAACAACATTGGTTCCAGTAAGACTAAAGATTCCAACTACGCCACAATTTTCCTTAACCAAATCTATTGTCACTCCCAAATCGTGCGTAAATTGTCAACAATAAAACAGATACTGAATTTTCAGCAATCAATAATGAATGTTGATCTTTTCACAATAAAAACGCTAATCAATAGCAGCGATCACATTGCAAGTCAACAGGATCTATAATTGGTTTTTTTAATTAGACGAATTCAAGGTATTGATTTAAAAATAAAAAGAACGGTCATTCGCCCCCGTAATTTTACGGTTTGAATGTACTGGATTCACGTATGCAGAGGACATGATTGTGGATAAACCTTGTTGCTGCGAGTATGTTTTAGCATAGAAGATGACTGTACAGATGACAAAGTCATCACAGTCATGTTCACCCATGATGAATTGCATAGATTTTATGGCATCTGTGAAAATCAGATGATAAATTGACTCCATTCACAAAATAGCAACCATCAGTTTTTGAGATAGGCACCAACATCAGGAATGATAACGGTAATTATCATTGTTGTCATGAGTGATATTTTGTATTATGTATTCATTCCCGTAAACATAACTTCTACGTTGTCTTCAAGTACACCAAAAATTGTCCTTTAGACATACATGAAATAAAACTCCAATGAAACATCATGAATAAATCCAACCTAGCCTGAGGCAACAAAGTTTGTATCTAAAACACGGTCATCAAAATAGATCAAATTCATCACAATCAATTATTTTGCAATTCCCATACACTCGCCATATTTTGTGTAAAAATAATAATAATAAAATAAAAAATCACATCGTTATGTTTTCATCCTAGACAGGACCATGAAAATTAGTAAAAATGAAATATTGATTAAATTACTTTCCCACCTTTGCTGAAATTATATATGAAAATTCCAACACCGACAAAAGATACAATCATGCTAATTATAGGAACATAGATTTTAGGATGCTCATAGAATTGGTAACCTGAAGGAACAATCGAAATCAAACTCATTCCATCGTAATAAAGAATCACCATGCCAATTACCATAATCGAAAGACCGATCTTCCCAAGATGATTATTTGGTTTTTGAGATAAATCTGCAGAATCATTTTCAACCACAATAAGAGACCAAATATGATCTTGATAAATAATTCCATCATTATTACGTTACGAATCATGCAGAAATAGAAACAAAAAATTAATAAAAATATTAGATATTCATAGATAAAATCCACAAAGAAAAATGTCCCAATCTAATTAAATCAAAGAAGATCAAATGAGTCATATCTGAAGACTTGCACTCAGGTCGTATTGAAAGAATCGAGATCATGCAGTTATCATTAGTGATGCTATCAACTATATCGTTACAGAAAAACACAAGATATGTGAACAGAGAACTGCATCATACAAAAAATCTTCTTAGTCAGGTACATCTGCACCCCTTTATGTTCCCAATTTGGTTAGCAGTCCAGGTTATCATTTCCATTCATGATAGAAAATATGACAAATTGCTTATAGAATTGGACACAATTCACATACTTATGGCAAATGTAACAATCAAAGAGGCATCTAGCAAAGATATTCCCATAATTCTTGAATTACTCTATGAATTAGGACGTCCAGAACCACAAAAAGATTTTGATATTGACAACTTTGGTAAACTGGTAAAAAAATACATTACTGATTCAGATAAACAAATTCTTGTTGCAGAATATGATGATGTGGAAATAGTTGGGATGGTAAGCATTATGTTTTTGCCAAGACTTAATCAAACCACTTTGGAGATGTATATTCCAGAACTAATAGTTCTTCAAAAATACCAAAGTCAAGGAATTGGGGAAAAATTGATCAATTCATGCATGGCTCTTGCCAAAGAGAGAAAATGTCATAGAATAAGATTGGAGTCAGGAAATCAAAGAAAAAAAGCTCATCAATTCTACATGCATTTGGGATTTGAGCAATACGGTATCTCATTTACAAAGAATGTGGCTTAAACTCTGAAAACGATTCAAGCACATATGATATTAAATCTAAGATTATAACTCTCATCCAACAATAATTTACATGCCAAAAATTGTCGCATACATTGCAGCGAGTTTGGATGGATACATTGCAAGAGAAGATGGTAGTGTAGACTGGCTTCCCGAATCTGCCGAATCAGGATATGATGCATTTTACAAATCTATGGATACTGTGATTATGGGCAATACCACGTATGAACAGGTGAAAACATTTGGAGAATATCCGTACAAGGCCAAGAAATCATTTGTCTTCACAGCATCCAAACAGATCAAAGATGGAAATGTTGAATTTGTATCTGATGTGGACAAATTTGTTAAAGATGGTTTTCCCGGTGCAGGTGAAAACATTTGGTTAGTTGGAGGTGCACAAACCATTGCATATTTTCTAAAACAAAAAGTGGTAGATGAGATAATCGTAAGTATTATTCCGATTCTTTTAGGTATGGGGATTCCTCTCTTCAAAAACATGGAAAACGAGACAAAACTCGAATTAATAAAAACTGAAAAATATGCTCAATTGACAGTCATGCATTACAGGGTTTTGAAATAGTCATTATCTACGAGTTTTTTTATCGCTAAAACGATGGTGGAATAATGCATCAAGATGATTTAAACATCTAGAAATTCTAGACCCAAAATCCATCTCCAAACAGTTCTTTTAGTCACAAATTTGTAAAAATCAGGAAAATTCTTAATTCTTAGTTCGTTGTGAGTGAATTATGGCTTTTACTAGATGTGACAAATGCGGTGAACTAAGATTTGATAAAAAAATTAATCTTTGTGGAAATTGTGGCCATCGAATAACAAGAGTTGTCAAGTCCTTTGAGTAAAAATAGATCGCTTTATTGAACCAGATTTCAGAATCAAAAGTTATCCCCAAGAGGGATTCAGAAATTTATGGATTTGAATCCAAAACTCAATTATCAAATTAGATCTATTATCACAAGTTAGACATAAACCCGTAATTATGATGACGAAAACTGAGATGGGATTCTTTGATACCGAGAAAGGCGTAGAGGAATATGTGAAGATAGCAGCAGGATTTGATGGTGCGGAGCTGATCAAAATTTTGCAAGAATTCCTGCCTGAAAAGTCTTTGGTATTGGAGATTGGGATCGGTCCTGGAAAGGATTTGGACATGTTGAGAAAAACTTACGCTGTCACGGGTTCGGATAACTCGCAAATATTCTTGGACAGATACAAGAGATTAAATCAAAATGCTGATCTGCTAAATCTAGATGCAGTGACACTTTCCACGGATAGAAATTTTGATTGTATATACTCCAACAAAGTTTTACATCATTTAATCACCGATGATTTGAAAATATCACTGAAAAAACAAAAAGAAATTCTCAATCCAGGTGGAATCCTTTTTCATTCATTTTGGAAGGGTAACAAAACTGAAAACATGGAGGGATTGTTGTTTGTGTATTACGAGTTGGATACGTTGAGGCAATTATTTGAGCCTGATTTTGAAATATTAGAATTAAAAATTTACACTGAGGATCAAAAAGATGATTCTATCTACGCAATTTTGAGAAAAAAACAAAAACACAATAATTAGTGGAACAACATTTTCAGTCATTCTGTTTACATGCATTACATCGTCTTTCATGTTTTCAGAACTGAGTTGCCCATATCGAACCATGGTAAAAAACGATGTTTGTGTAATTGTCAGTATTGATTACGGAGATGAAATAACATATCAAGATGACGTATGTGTAGTGGATAAAATAGGAAATTAAATTGATTTTATGTCTAATTGATATCAATCCTCCACCTAAAACATGCTAATTCTGTCTTGCTCAAATTTGATAATTTTCAGCCAAGTTGGATCAGAGAATCTAAAGAGTTGAAACAAAATTCAATTTTCATGCATATTCAAACCTCATTTTTTCCCAAACTGATGGATTAGTACCAATCTACCCACACCACGTTCACAATTTACAGTTTTTGGCAATGATGATCTTAATAATTAAGTTTTATCAGCAGTTCATACTTTGAAGGTGATTTGATTTAATTTTCTTGAGGCAAACATCATTCCAAGTATGCCAGCCACCGCACCAGGAATAATTGTCATCACCCATATCTCAAATACTGTATTTGATGATTCTGGAAGTATATCGTAAGGAAAAACATCATTGAAAACATAAATCTCTAAAAATGTCATTGATAGCATCGGGAAGGAGAACATGAAGAACATTGAACCTAAAATGGATCCTGAAATTTTTTCACAATGTCTTTGAACGAACTCAGATTTGATTCTATTGCTTAACAAATAATCTGCAATAATTGCACACATCATTAACGCTGCAAACCATGGTAAATAGCTCCAAAGTCCTTCTGATGTCAATATGTTAGATGTTACATTCATCATAACAAACACCAATGCTGATGCAGTGGATGCACCAAAAATGTTCAAAGTTTTTGACGCGGACCAAAATACTATTGAAAACACAAAAGGTATAGCTAAAAAGCTTATGATAATTGCAACATGTGGATCTGGATTTAAGTTGTGAGTATCTCCATCAGAAATTGGCAATACAAAGAAAAAGATCAGCCACATAATACTAAACCAAAAAATCCCAAATGATATTGGAAGCATTGCTTGGATGATTTTATTATTTTGACCAATATTGGAGCGTATTCTTGCAAAACCTATCATGACTCCTGTCAACATAACCAATACCCCCAATGCGAGTGTTATGTGAGTTGGACTGAGCAAACCATCTATCCCAAATAATTCATGCCAGTAAAAGTCCCCGGGCCCAGCTACAATCTGCATTATTCCTCCTAAAACAATTAATTTTGAACCCAATGCAAAAGGGCTTACACGTATCTGTTTTTTTACAACAAGTAAGATCAGATTCAATATTGCACTAACTAGACCTATTCCAACTCCAGAGTACAACACGATGTGAGATGGAGTAAAGAATGTCTCAGGTATCCTAAGTAGATGGGATGTAATGTCCCAACTTGCCCCCCACATTGATAGAGTAACGCCGCAAAGAGATATGACAAATGAGTACAATGAAAGTTTTGATGATATCTCCAACTGATTATTACTTATTTTCAATATTTGATCTTTTTTTTTAGAAAATAAAATTATATTCAAACATTTTCTTTTCTTCTCATCATGCCTAAGACGTTCGTTTTCCTGCCCAAAAAGGCGGGCAAATCCCCATAGACCCATCCCAGGTTCAAATAATCACTCTAATGTCAGACTATTTTATCTCGCAATAAATTATTTTTATCTGAATTGATTGAACATATTCAATATGATCAAGACGAACTTGGGAGTTGTTTTGGCAACAGGGTTTATCATTATCATTGTATGGTTTTTTTACGCAATTCCTGAATTAACAAATACTCCCGAAGTGTTTGAAGTATCCGCTGAGAATATTGGAATGATTCAGATTGCAGATAACGTTGGAGAGCCGTTGTCGGATCCAATAAAGATGGTTTTTGTTTGGAATACAAAAATAGAGGAACAGAAAAGAAATCAATTGATTTTACAAACAACATATACTTACAAAGACATACTTACTGATGAAATTTTTTGGCAGACGGTATTTGAAGAATCCGTAGAAAAAAATACGAGAAAGTATATCGATAAACATGGTAACTTTATGTTTCCAAGTAATTTAGAGAAAAAAGATTATCGGGTATATGATGTAGGAGGTTCAGTTATGCACTATGATTTTATCGGCGTAACAGAAATCAACGGATTAGAAGTATACGAGTTTTCAGGACAAACAACTTTTGATGTATCTGCCATTTATCCTGAACTTCAAGAACAGATATTTGAAGATTATTCAGCCACTAATTTTATAGAACCTCAAACGGGTATTGAAGTGTCATTTACAGAAGAGTTTACGGATTAAGCTATAATTGATGAACAAAAAATTTCTATTTTGAATGCATGGGATCAAACTTCAGAATTTTCTCAAAAGATTTTAATCCAAAAAGCAGTGACACAAAAAACGATTCAGGGACTATATCAGAATGTTGCTCCAATTATCATTGCGATTGGAATTTCAACTATAGTTATAATCATTTTCTTCAGGACAAAGGTAAAAATAAAAACAAAAGAAGTCACAGAATTAAAACAAGTTGAAACTAGAAAAGATGAATTTTCTTTCATGATTACTCATGAACTAAAAACGCCGCTGGTTCCAATAAAGGGTTATTTGGACATGCTAATTTCAGGAAAAATAGGCTCACTTACATCTCAACAAATAGAAAAATTAAAAATTGTACGCTCAAGTGCTGATTCGTTACACAAACTCATTGATGATTTATTTGACGTTCAAAAACTCGAGACTGGAAATATGAAAATATCTCGAGAAGAAAATTCCATATCAGACATCATCAACGAAACAATAATCCAACTAAAACCAGATTTAGACAAAAAAAATATCAAAGTGATTCTCGAATTACAACAAATTAGATATCTTTGTGATAGATCCAAAATATCTCAAGTTCTGCTTAATTTGATTAGAAATTCGATTGATTTTACACCATCCATTGACGAACAAATTAGGATTTCTTTATCAAAACAAGATAATTTCGTTAAACTTGTAGTGGAAGATAACGGTTCAGGAATCGCCAAGGATCAGATTGAAAGCACATTCCAAAAGTATTATCAGGCAGATTCATCCGTCAGAAGAGACTATGGTGGGACAGGTTTAGGATTAGCGATTGTTAAGGGGATTATCGATATCCATGAAGGGATAATAAATGCCGAATCAGAACAGGGAAAATTCACGAGATTCATTATTTTACTACCATTAAATTAAAAAACATCATTACTTGCAGGTGTCACAATGGCAAGAATGCCTGAATTACTTTACATGAATCAGCATCCCTTTCTCAACTTTTCATGTTTGTCTACGTTGATGCGACCAATAATTTTCCATAATTTGCACCAATCACGCGAATTGTACATCACAGAAGGTCTCAATTCTAGACGTTCCAATTCCAACTAGTTTGGCAAAAACTTGCATTCTGAAATAAAATAGGCCATAATTTCGAGGTATTGAATTACTTTACTCAAAGGTTTTAACTAAAAGTCAGGTTCCAGACGTGACGGATTCCACGTTGATTACGGCCTTTAGAACTCCTGCAAATCTTCCTTCTTTGTCCAAGACTTTGATTGCAACATCGAACGAATAAACGCCTGCACTCTCATCAAATCCCCCCTCAGACAAAAATATTCCATGTTCCCTTGCCTCTTGCCACCATTTCTCATCACTTTGTCTAAAGTCTGTGGTCTTTGCAGATTGCGCAACATTTGCCCCATATGCATTCGTGATAATTATTTCCGCATACTTGAATTTGCTTTCAGAGTCCAGGTCATCCTGAATGAATTGGCGAATGATATCCCCCACCTCGTTGTGAATTAGGTTGTATGCAACAGAATTTTGCTCATCAGGATTGCTGTCCTTCCACAGGTCATCTAATTGAGATATCACGGTTTCGGCGTTATCCAAAGTATCAAACAGGTCATTTGACTCTACGATGTAATTTTGGACATGGATGTTATTTGCTAAAACCCTCGAATCCCGAATTTTTTCATTTAATTCAGATTGCAATGATTGTAAATTTATCACGACGTCATAGTTTTGTGGAACCGTAATAATTTCATTTTCAACAAAATACTGGATTACGTCGATAAACTCCTGATCACTTATTTGATCATTTGCCCAAAATGTCACAGCGGTCTTTATCCAGGGCGGAATCTGCGATGAGGATTGAGCACTGACAAAGGATACTGAAAGTAAGCTAGCTGTAAAAATTATTGTGATTCCTAAAATTATACGCGATTGCATTGCTTTGAATATGAAGTAATGCAATAAAAATACAACTAGACATAGTGAAAAAAATATTCAAAACAAAGTATTATCGATATTCATGACACATCTAAAGTAAAGCAGAGGGCATTGAATTTACGTAAAAAAAGAAAAGGGTATTGGGATCATACTATCTTCCAAATGATCTGATGTTTCCCAACTCACTTCTTAGATCTTTGAGATCGTCTCTTAATTCAGATGCGCTCTCAGAATCTCCGCTTTCAAGTGCTGCGTTTAGTTCTCGTAATTTTTCTACAAATGTAGATCGGGCTGCATCAGTAACGACGTCACCTGTGGGTTCAGATAGTTTTTGCTGGATTTTCTCCATCATGCCTACACGTTTGTTACCATCATGACGAGTTTGCCATCCCAATTGGATCTATCAAATTCTTTTGTGACAGATGTCGTATTGCTGGCATCTCCTGCATCAACTATGTGTATTGTAGCGATGGCAAATTGAGATTCCGAATCTCTTTCGATTGACTTTAACGTCCATACCAAGTATTTGTCACCATTTTCATTTGTAACGACTCCGATATGTCCACCGATAACGTCTAGCCCATTAGCAGCTTCACTAAGGGATACGGTGACCTTGTCCTTCAGGGCTTGTCTGTCCGCATCTTCAGTTATCTGAATAGAGCCGACAAATTCCCCAACCTCAATTACCTTGTGCATTTTGTGGTTTTTCTGCCCCATGCCTTTGTCATGCATCCCATCACCGTATTCTGCCATTGCAAGCGGGGTTGCAACGGAGAACATTAGTGCAAAGACTGCAGCAAATGCTGGAATCAGATATGTTATTTTTCTGTTCATGGATAACGGATGTGTTTTTGAATAAAAGGGATTGTTAACAGTTGATACGCAACAATGTTACCTGACCTTTATCTAGTTAAATGATGAAGATGAATGAAATTAGGAATAATGATGATTTATGGAATATGCTTTTAGAGGAGACGTTTTTTGGCACGTGAATACAGAGACAGAATCTACATCAGGAAGGACATACTGTTGAAGCTTTACGAGTATGGTGAAATGAACCAGAGTAGGCTGATGAGTGTTTGCGGATTGAACAACGTAAAACACAAGGGAATTCTGGACAGCATGGTAAGTAAGCGCATGATTGATAGAAGAGAAGAGGCCTGGGGTAGCAAAACGATTTTCAAATACAAGATTGCCCAAAAAGGAAAGATCCTCCTAGAGGAAGTCCTGCAACGCTATGAGGACATGTTCCCAAGAGATGGCGGAGAGAAATAAAGTTGTCCAAGGATAGAAAAGAAAATCGTGAAAACATTTTTGAAATCCTGGACGGCATCATGTTCCAACTAAGTAAAACAAAAAAGATGTTCTTAATCATGATTTTAACGATTTTGATAATACCACCTGTCGCCCTACTTGCAATGTCAACTGTAACTGAGCAGCCATTTCAAGAGCAGCTAAAGCAAAGACTTCAGGAAAGATTAGACAATGGATACATAACCCAGGAACAACATGATGACATCAAAGACAAGTTTGGTAATCACAAACCCCGTGACCCGTTACATCCACCACAGCTGATAATCATTGTGATTTCCATAGCATGGCTGGGAATAGGAATTAGGCAATGGATAGTCATCTCCAAGTGGGATAAGAAATATCAAAAATTCAAGGCGAATCAAAAAGAAATAGACAAGCAACTTGAAGATGACTCGGATGAAAAATGATTGCATTCACATCACATCATCATTAACACATTTCTTGCTGGTCATGCAGTATTTCACCACGAAGTCAGGAAGGGATTAGAATATTTTTAATTGAGGTTGCCAATTACGGAAATAACGGACCAATCAGAATTTCAACCACTCCAGAACAGATTGCGTTTGTACATCAATTCAATTCCAAGCAACGGAATTAGCAAGAAAGTTTGGCCTCTAAATTCTCCTGTCCAGACTACAGTGACAACACGGACACCTATGATATTTTGAGATAATTGTTTTCTTGCATTCAGGACACCATTTACGAAAAGTGTGGTTTTGCGACTTTCTAAATTCTGAATTTGCATCATAATATCTGCAAATACATCTGCAGGAATCAGACACGCTGCTTTCCTCTTCGCTTGAAATTCACCCTAGACTTGGTACGGAGTATTAGTTTGCAGCAAGGACACCTCAACTCGTTGATCTTCATAAATACCTCGCAGTAGTTGCATCTCTTGTAGCCTGCATCATATTTGCATACGTTTCCAAAGGGTTTGGATTCAAACCTGCAGCAGATTCCCCTACAGGATGCGCCCATTATCAATATTCTCCCTCTATCCGAAATTGAGAATTGCAATCTTTGCAACGAATTTCACAGTCATCAATGAGAACATTCAAGCTTCCACAATCAATGCAAATTCCAATGAATCTATTCACAAAATCTTTTCTTTTCATGATCTGCTGTATTGGTTGAATACGTGGCGTGAGCATGCATAGTATCAATAATGATTCCTATTTAGGTATTGTTCTTATTTAGGAAATAATCCTATCAAATAATAAATATTAAATAGAATATAATGCAATGAACGACATGCAGCAACTAGATCAGATCATTACAGTCCTCAGAGAGGACGGATTCAAAATAACCCCGCAAAGAGCCGCAATAGTCGACTACCTGCTAAAGACAGAGGATCATCCAAGTGCAGAAAGAGTACACAAAATCATAAGAAAGAAATATCCTATGACAAGCCTATCCACAGTATACAAGACACTGGATCTTCTAAAAGAAAAGAGACTAGTAAATGAAATTGAAGTGAGTGGAGAGGCGCGATTTGACGCGCATACGGATGAACATGTCAATCTGGTATGTGTGAAATGTGGCAAGATTGACGATGTGGACGAGGATTCCCTCATGGAGATTCAAAATAGGGCTGCAAAAAAATCAAAATACAAGATTCTAAGAAGCAGTTTTGAGTTGTTTGGTTATTGCGGCGTTTGCAAATCCAAATTTGATTAGAAAGATTATTCAGGTGAATGAAATAAAAACAGATCATAGATATCAGTTATTTCGTGAAAGATTTTTTAGATCATAACATTACGCCATGACAACCTGTTGAAAGACCAACCCCAAGATCTCAATCACACAATCATCAATACGTTTCAGGTTATGATCATAATGTCATGATCAACCAGAGTTATTTCTAATCAAAGTTTCAATCACAATAAAATCAAAAATATCTCAAACATCTTTTACACCTACAGGATTAGATGTAGGGAGATTCTCTGCAATAGACAATGCTGCTTCGGCACACAGTGGATGTCCCCAACCACCAGCACTGGCAGGATGGCCGTTAGTATCAGATACAACATCAAATACAATGTTATCATCACCCGTAGGGCTAATTCCGCCAGGAATGTAGTCCAATCCAAGTGCATCGCGAAGCTTCCAGCTAATGATGTGATCAGCACATGATGAATCACCGCTAACGCCTATTGCTCCCATCAGCACCCCATCTTCATGATAAAGGGGCAGGCCACCTCCAAATACGTTCACCCCTCCAATTTTCTGACCAACCATAAAGTCACGGGTTGTACCATAGTCAGATGAATCCCCACCATAGGCTACGCTCGTATCAACAGGATTGCTTGCCTGTAAACCAAATAGAGATCCATCGGGTTGTACAGCAGAAAACAAATTTGCAGTTGACAGTGACAATCCGGGCAGACTAAACGCATTAGCAGTGTTTGCCTTTTGCGCAGAGATAACTCGACTTCCGGGCCATTGGTCGCCCCTATCATCACCTGTGAAAGTCACCGTTTGTACAATGCCATCGCGGTCAACAACCGTAGCCCACATGTTCAATCCAAATCCACCATTGTTTTCTTTGACCACCACTCGGAGTGCATCGGTAAGTTCAACATGAGACGGAAACTCATCGCTAGCGGAAAATGACTTTAGTTCTGGTTCGCCAGATATCGTACTTGAAGGCGCAAATGACATTCCAACTCCCAGTAACACAACGGAAAGAAAAGTTCCCGCGACAAAGGCAGCAACAACAGCTGCGACAAAAGTGGATTTTGAATTCAATTATTACTCATCGTCCCCTGGCCATTAAGCACCAATTCCCTTAACGAATTTAGCCAAGTTTTTTGCGCCTTGCTGACTCTTAGATCTATGATAGGCTTTTTCTTACTTGTAAACTGGATATCATCACCGCCAAACTTGCCAATGCGCTTGAATGACACATCATTTTCCTTGAGAATGTTCTCAGATTCCTCGAGGTTTTTCTTTTCAATGATCAAGAGGTACCTGGAATGACTCTCAGAAAACAGAATTCTATCAATTGGCAGTTTTTTATTTGGAACTTTATCCAAAGACACATTACAACCGATTTGATTGGTCATGCACAGTTCGGATACTGCAACTGCCAGTCCACCCTTTGAACAGTCATGAACGGACTTTGCAAGGCCATTGTCAATCACATTCAAAACAGAATCCATGTGCTTTTTAGAATTTTCAAAATCAACTACAGGGCATTTGCCACCTACAAACTTGTGAATGTATTCAAAGTATTCCGAACCACCAAGCTCGTCTCTTGTATCGCCTACAATTACAAGGTAATCACCTTTGGAAATTCTTTGAGGCATGTGCAGATTCTTCTCGATCAATCCCAAGACGCCGATGACAGGAGTTGGTTTTATGGGACCTGCTGGAGTCTCGTTGAACAGGCTGACCTTGCCTCCGACGCACGGAATCTCAAAGTATTTTGCAAAGTCAGTCAGTCCCTTGAGGGATTCCAAAAAGGTCCAAAATATTTCAGGATCATTTGGATTTCCAAACTGAAGATGATCAAGCATTCCAATGGGCCTGGCACCGGTACAGACGACGTTTCTGCATGCCTCCTCAAAGCATCCAATCGACCCCTCGCGAGGATTGATGTAGCAGTGCTTTGGATTTCCGTCAATCTTGGCAGAAAGATACTTTCCGTTGTCCAATCGTAAAACAGACGCGTCGCTTCCAGGTTTTACGACGGTTCGAATTCCCACCTCATGATCATACTGCTGGTAAACCCAGATCTTACTTGCGATGTTTGGCGATGCAAGCATCTTCATCAGAACTTTTGAATAGTTCGAAATTGGTTTGAATTTCTTTTCAGCCTCAATTGTTTTCAGATATGCAGGCTCTTTTGATGGCAAGTCAAGCAGAGTTGCATTTGCAACAACATCGGTAGGAAGATTCGCAATAGTCTTTTTGCCTTTTTTGACATGCATCTGACTGTCAGACTTTACATGTCCAATTGCAGAGCATTCAATGCTGAATTTTTTACATATTTTTTCCAGTTTTTTTAGCTTTGCAGCACTGGTAATGATCAGCATCCTTTCCTGGGACTCTGAAACCATGATTTCCTCAGGAATCATGTCAGATTCTCGAGTATAGACCTTCTCAACGTCCATCTCTATTCCTATTTCCATGGCATCAGCGGTTTCAGAAATTGCACATGACAATCCGCCGCCGCCAAGATCCTTCATGGCATGAATCAGATTGTCGTTCCTAGCCTCCAAAACAGCTTCGATGATCAATTTTTCAATGAACGGATCAGGAATTTGAACTGCAGAACGATTTTCAGATTCCAACGCATCGGAAGCAAACTGGGAACCTCCAATCCCGTCTCGGCCAGTAGAGCCACCCATCAGTACCACCAGGTCGCCTTTCTTTGCATGGTTTTTAATGAGATTCTCCTTTTTGCCAAATCCTAACGCTGCAACATCTACCAGAGCATAGTTCTCATAGCATTTGTCAAACTCCACTTCACCTCCAATGGTTGGAATTCCCAAGCAGTTTCCATAATCTGCAACTCCGGTCACCGCATTTTTGAAGAGCCATCGGGCCTGCAAGTCTTTCTCAATATCTCCAAACCTCAGCCCGTCAAAAAGCGCAATTGGTCTTGTTCCCGCAGACAAGATGTCTCGGATGACTCCGCCTACCCCGGTTGCAGCACCGCCATATGGCTCCACTGCAGACGGATGATTATGGCTTTCAATGTGCGCAGTGACCACATATCCGTCACCGACATCCAGTACTCCAGAATCGTATCCCTTCTCATTAATTATTAGTGGACCAGTCATCGGCAGCATTTTGAGATGTCTTTTTGATGATTTGTAAGAACAGTGCTCAGACCATTCAGCAGCCACGATGTTTAGCTCCGTGGAAGTAGGCTCTCTGCCGATTTTTGATTTTAGCTCCGACAGCTCATGTTCGTTCAGACTCATTTTTTCACACCCATTTTTGTCAGTAAAGATTCAAAGATTAGCGATGAAGGTCCGTTATCAGCAGGATTGATTTCTGATTCCACGGCTCTTTCAGGATGAGGCATCATGCCCACCACATTTCCATCCTCGTTGCACACTCCGGCAATTCCGTTGGATGAGCCATTTACAACGTCACTGTATCGAAATACAATTTGGTTTTTCTTCTTGAGCTGTTTCAGGGTGTTATCATCAGCATAGTATCTGCCTTCGCCATTTGCTATGGGGATTGGGATTTTTTCGTTTAACTTGAATTTATTTGTAAACGGGGTTTTGTTGTTTTCGACAACCAGACTGGTCCATTCGCACATGAAATTAAGTGATTCATTTTTGAGTAAAACCCCCGGAAGCAATCCAGACTCTACGAGAATCTGGAATCCGTTGCATACGCCCAAAACAGGAATTCCCTTTTCAGCGATCTTTTGCACATCTTTTATGACAGGACTATGAGCTGCAATTACACCTGCTCTGAGCCGGTCACCATAAGAGAATCCGCCAGGAAGAATTACAGCATCAATATTTTTTGGCAGTCCCTTTTCATGCCAATAGTATTGCGCATCAAGATTAAACACGTCAGTTAGTACGTGATACATATCTCGATCACAGTTACTGCCAGGAAAAACTACAACAGCTACTTTCATAATTACTTTAGTATTAGGAGATAATATAATGCAAAACGTTCTATTTCACATATTTTTGACATGAATTACACTGATTTTAACCAGTAAGGACGGAAGCGCCGCCAGATGAACCAAAGGACTTGAAGATATTGGAACTTGAACAGAGAATAGAGGATTTGTAAAGTGAGAAATCTACACTGGAAAACGCAAACGAGGAATTGCAAAAGCAGGTAGACTTCCTACAGGAACAATTGGATAACATCGGACAGCGATTTGCAGATTCCGTTACGCAGCTCAACGAATGGTTTGTTTCTCAATTAGACAGATAGAATCAGGTTAACGGATACCAAGATACCACCCCTACAACACCATTCAGTTTTATTTTGATATATGCTTCAGGCTTTGAAGGCAAACTTGAAGCTAATCCTGCTCCTGCACTGCTTTCTGTTGATGAAATCTATGCAAATATTGTGCTTTGATGTACAAACAACGTATAGGATGAAATTGCCACACCAAAGGTGAAAAGACCAAACAATGAATATTTTATAATTTTATTCATGATATCATTATGTTTTTTATTTACAAAAGGATTACGGTGCAATCCTTCTAGGTTCAGTTCTAAATCTCAAGAAGTCAAACCATTGTTAAATATCAAATCATCATAATAGAATCATGTCCTTTAGAAATTGTGTACATTGTGACAGAGAATATTAGGATGTCTTTAATCGAAGAATCTGTTCGACAGAATGTGGAATCGAGATATCAGATTAGACAACATATCTCATATTTTTTATTTGGTAGCATAATTTATCTATGATCAATCTTCATTTTAGTCATGAAATCCATTCTAGTTTTGGGTTTGTTTTCGATTGTTCTTGTTGGATTAATTGGATCTGCTGAGGCGTATGATGGTAAAATCAGGATTTGAAGATGTTTAGATTAGCATTAGGAATTATTTTTGGATTAATTTCCTTGGGCACATTGCTGAACTCAGAATCGTTTGCAGAAAGTGAATGGTATCCCGGAATCAATCTTGAGAAAGGAGACTATTTCAAATATGATTTTTGTCACATAGATTATTTTGAATGTCGTTCACAAGAATTGGAATTTTTAATCATTAATGAGACTCAAAATTATTGGTATATTCAAACAATTGTCACGGATCAAAAAACCAAAATCGATGAGGTATTGAGATTGTCAAAAAATGAAATGAAATTCATCGGTTCAGGACATACCATGAGACAATTGGCATCGGTTTTTAACAATTCTTTGGTTTGGTTAAATAATTTTTCCAATCAAGACACACCAAAACATCTCAAATTAGGAGAATATTGGGGTCAAATTGGAAATATTGGAGGAGGAGTTCCATTCACCACAGGAGGCAATGAAATGATTTTGATAAATTCAAATAGCATTGAGGCAACTGTTGTCAATTGGCCTCTAAGTAATAAAACAAGTAAAATATGGATTGTGAAAGACTATCCATTTCCAATAAAAGCAGAAACTTTTGTACACATAGGGCTCCTTCCCATACAATACGAATTTGAATTAATTGAACATAAAAAAATGTTAAAGAAATAGAAGGCACATATCCAAAAAAAATCGTCTGTGATGAGAATATGATTTTGATTTTTAAAAATTCAGATGGATCTCCAGCATGTGTCAAATCTGGTACTGATGTGACATTACTCCTAAGAGGATGGGCCATGCAAAGATAATCAACAGAAACTTTTCACTAAATTCCTATGGCTTTCTCTTCAAGTAGTAGAATTTATCTACGATCAATCTTCATTTTACTCATGAAATCCCTTCTCATTCTACCTGTTTTACTTGGGGTTATCGTCACAACTACAGCAGGTGTGGCATGGGCTGGTGATGAAGAATATTACAATCGAGGATCAGGACAGGAGACTGAAGTTTATGACGGAAATCTAGTTGTTAGAATAGATGGTAGTAATTTTGTTGAAGGTGACGTGATTCATGCCAATATCTATGTTGAAGAAATACAACCCGATTTTGATACTTCAATCACGATTTCAATACTTGAAACCGGAACAAAAAACATTGTAGAAACACAGACATTTGTTCCAGATTGGAAACATGATATTGAGACTTTCTATCCTGATAAAATTTGGAAGATTGGATATGCCATAGACACAGGTAGTTCAAATTTTACACCAAATGTTAACTACGATCTGGATATAAGTTATGAGGATAAAACAAAAATAGTAGGAATGTTGTCATTTGTTCCAACGGTTGTCGAACAAAATATTCAAGCAGGAGAATTGTTTGCAGAAGGTGGAACATTCAAAGATACGGATAAAATTCAATGGATAAATCTCAACGAAGAATTGGTCTTGGTGTATCCTACAAGCATTGACCGGATGTTTGAAAGAGGCTATCTGATTGACCATGAACTGTATCGGTATCAGAAGGACATCCTCAACATCAGGATATTTGATCCTACGTTTAGTACTCAACCAATGACAGAAGCTGAATCAAAATTGTTGAATATTCCTTTCTTAAAGTAGCATAATTTATCTATGATCAATCTTCATTTTAGATACTCATGAAATCCATTCTAGTTCTAGCTTTACTGTCAGTAGTTTTGGTTGGCGGTGTGGGGATTACTGAGGCTTATGAGGGGGAAATCAAATTTGATGTTGATGGCACTGCACATCACTCTATCGAGGTAAGAGAAATTAAAGAATTTCCCATCACCGCTGAAAAAATTCAACAGGTGTTTGAGATGGAACAAGATATGCAGATTCAACAAATAGTATACGGTCGTTCAATACCAGAATTTTCTAATGGAACTTTGAGTTTTCTTGTTCTAGACGATCTGAGGGACACCCTTGTATCTGTATCGGAGAATGATTTTAATTCATGGCAAGTAACTGACAAATTAATTTCAACAACACATACTCCAGCAGATCTTGGGATTTTTAGAACTTTTTTACATGAGGAAATACCTGCTACGGATTCAGAAGGCACTGGGACAGTCAATGCATTTTATGTTGTAGAAAAGTTTAGCAAGACATTCGAAAAAAATAACGAATGCAATGAAGGTCTTGAATCCGTAATAAAACCCAATTTTTCAACAGTGGTGTGTGTAACTAAAGACACTAGAACATCCCTAGTTGAACGTGGATGGGTTGGTGATTTTGATAGTGTCCTAAACATCAAACTCAGTGAGATAGAAAAAGTATATCACAGTTACAAGAATGATTAATACAAGATAGTTACATTGTAGTATTCGTATGTGCGAACCGCAGATCAATGCTTTTTCAATCTTTAGAGATTAATTGATATCAATTAGAATAATTTTTGGTTCTTCATCTTCATGCTATTCCTGTACGTGACATCCACGTTGATTCTTCTCAATTGATTTAGCACCTGAACGCTGATAGTGCAGTCATCCTGAGATATCTTCTTTGAGTGATTTATGCAAAACCGCATGATGCACCTAGCAAACGGCTTGTGTCTGATACCATCTTGGGAATAGTAGAACATTACCTTCGTGTAAGCTTTGATATCACATCCCAGTATATTGCAAATCAAGATCCTAGAGTAGGATGAATTAGGCATAAAGTGTCTGGTTATTGTGAAATTCACAAGATGTTCGGATCATACATTGTCATTTTGCAACCAGTCACAGTTTGGAATTCAAGTGATTAAATAGAAGAACAATTATTTCCAAACATGGAAGAGGATTCTCTTCACTATTGGATCATTCCAATTGCATGTATGTTGGTAATAGTTCCAATATTTGCCTTTTCTCTGGACTACAAAGTGAATACGATCTTTCCCAACGCCGAACTGGAAAGACTGGAGATGAAAGAGATGAACTGTGCTGAAATTCTGCTGAAGGACTCTTCAAATGACTATTGGACTTCAGAAAACGCCAAGGTAGGGAACTCCAAGGCCATAAGCTGTGCGGTCCCGCAGGAAAGTGAGAGTTCAGGTAAAAGTCCGTATGTGGAGTTTTGTACTCCCGGAGGATTTGCACCCGTTAAGAACATTGGAAACAGCACGCACTTGTTTAATCATGATACATGCATTTGGGATTTGAAGTGATAAAGCACGTCATCAATAGATTATTATTTTTTTTGGTCCACATCAAAAGAAACTGTACTTGGTCTTTCCAGTTTTGTAGCACAAAAGAGTTGTTTAGAACCAACATCACGGTATGCCATGATTAACTGATTTCTATCAAGAGTACCAATTAATGCAGGTGCCATTGCAGTTGTTTTGTTTGATATAGTTCCACCAAAATCCCATCTCTTAGTAGAATCGCTAAATATCGTGTGATCCATGTGGTTGTGCGTTCTACTACAATATACCATGTGAATGTCATTATGAAGAGCCGTCAAAATGGTTGATGGGAACTGTACTTGGAAAAGGTAACATCACGACTCCACTTCCCATCATCATAATCATATATCAAATGATGAATATCTTGATACGGATTGTCTGCAGTGTATACCATGTGAATGTCACCACGATCAGCACATGTCAATGCGGGGGATTCTAGATGGGGCAGTATTGCATCAGGGATAACATGCCCTTCACTCCACCGTCCATTAGCATCACGTATAGTATGCATGATGCGGCCAGTGTCGGATTTAACATATACCATGTGGAACCTGAAAGTCTTACGATGAAGTATCACTGCAGGTAATCGTATACTTGTAAGACCAGTACGTATGTCATCGAACCATTCTTTCGCATTTGTACCAGGCATAGTAATACTACTCAATAATTCGTTAGAGCCTTTTTTACGACACACCATGACAACAAGTCCATTATTAGTATGAGTTAGCGCAGGTGTTCCAAAACTAGATTTTTTTGAAATTCTGTGACCCCGTTCCCACCTGCCATCATACATGGTACTGTACAAGTCAATATTGTTTTTACCCAGATGCACAAGGAAAGCCCCATTAGCACCATAAGCGGATAACGCAGGCGATGCCTCACTGGTTTGGTTGACTGCAAATGATTCAGACCAAGCTGGCATGACTAGCAATATGTTTCAAACATTTAATCCCCATCCATGAACCTCGTTATGGCATTTCTTGTAATGGGCTATCCTTTTTTTCAGACGTTCGCTTCTCAAAGATTTCACTGAATTCTGATCTCATGTGCTGATACTCCAGATTGTTTGAGAAACTTGGTTCTGAACAGGTACGCTCTTAGAGTAGCATAGTTTTTCTAGTAGAAATTGGATATTTTGGTCATGAAATTACTCCTATCTTCAATTATTGTCGGATTGGCAGCATTGTTATCCATAGGAACGTATCTTGCCATTGCAACTGATGAGATAACATCTCAAAATATCTTAGAAACGGACACCACCGTAATTGGACAAGACATCAAGTATCCATCTGGACCCGCACTAATCATATCAAAGATTGTTGAAATACCCATAGGTGCCGAAACCGGAGAACATGTTCATGAATATCCCATGTTTGCATACATGATGGAAGGCGAAATTACGGTGGATTACGGAGAAAATAGGACCAAGACATATCTGAAAGGTGATTCTTTCATGGAGGCAATTGATCATGTTCATGATGGAAAAAATACCGGAAGCATACCTGCAGAAATTCTGATTGTTTTAATGGAAGAAAAATAAGTAAGATTGCAGATGTGAAATTACACTGTTCATGAACAGACATGTTCCTAGAAAATTAATAAGGAAAAAACATCCCTCATGTACGGAATTTTCAATTATTGTTCATGAGTCCATTGGAAGAATTCCATCTCAAGCAAAAACCACAGGTCCAAGCAAGAATGCGAAAAGAACTACTTGGAAAATGTTTGAATCTATTATACGTCAGTAGTACAATTTAACTATGATCAATATTCATTTCAGTCATGAAACATGCGATTTCGGTCAAAGGTGATTTTCAGTCTAGCCTTGATAAAAATTTAGAAAAAAAACTTGAAGAGTTGCAGTCTGCAGGGAATGAAATCATAAACGTCTCAGTAGGCGGACGTGCGGATGATTCAAGTCACGTTTGGCTGGCAATCGTTTTGTATGAGAAAAAGTCATGAAATCACTTCTTGCTATGGCTTTGCTATCAGTTGTCATAGTAGGATTAATTGGGAATACGATATCTGGAAATCCCATATGCTTCCAGTGTGAATCAAATAGAGATTATTGGAAGTTGTCCGATTTAACAACAACGAGCATCAATCAAATAATTCCCCATAAAGTAGCATAATTTATCCATGATCAAAATTTATTTC
>JAJCXK010000055.1 GCA_029263475.1 Candidatus Nitrosopumilus sp. | reverse complement strand
GCGTTTACAACTGCGGTGAAGGAATCAGTCGCAGTATCGCATGTTGAGCCTGAATTATTGTTCACTGTTAAAGTTACCAGGTATTTACCAATTGTAGTATAAACATGAGTAACTTTTGCTCCATCTCCAGTAACGCCGTCTCCAAAGTCCCATGTGTAAGTTAAGCTGTCACCGTCAGCATCATATGATTGAGAACCATCAAATTCAGATACGGTATCGAGACAACATACATGGTTTGGTCCTGCATCTGCGACAGGTGCTTTGTTTAATTTAACGTATACTTCGTCAGAACTTGAACTACACGCTGTACCGGATTCATCATCTACAGAGAGAGTCGCTACATATTCACCTTTGCTTTGATAAAGATGAGTCACATTTTCGCCCTCACTGCTCGTTCCATCACCAAAATCCCACCTATAAGTTAATGAATCGTTATCTTCATCCACTGAACGTGAACCGTTAAAACTAACATGATAGTCTTGGTTATGCTGTAAGCAGATGTCTACATCATCGCCAGCGTTGGCAATAGGTTTTCTATTGATGAAGATAACCTTTCCAATACTAACTGTGCTGCAAGAAGTATTAGTATTATCGTTTACTGACAACAACACGTTATATCTGCCACCTTGTTCAAACACTTTTGTTACTTGTGCTCCCTCACCGCTCGTTCCATCACCAAAATCCCACCGATAAGTAATTTGACTCTGTTCGTTATCAAATGTGCCACTTGCATCAAAAGTGACTGTCTGGTTGGCGCACGCGGTGTTTGGACCGGTAAAATCGGCTACAGGAGGTGTGTTTACGGTCACCACCTGTGAGGAAACCGCAGTATCACAGTGTAGGCCAGATGAGTCTTTAACAGAAAGGATTACATTGTACTCACCTCCGCTTGTATATCGATGAGTTACAATCGGTTCTATGCTTAGAGTACCGTCACCAAAATCCCACTGATATGTAAGGGATTGATTATCAGGATCGAAAGAACTTGTTGCATCAAACGTGAATTCGTTACATCCTCTCAAATCTTGTGAGTTATTTTCCGGTACAGTGTTGGCAAACGTCCTCTCTACACCAACGACGACAGTTGCTACTATAAAAACAAAAACCAACAAATATTTCACTTCTCTCTCCTTTTTATTAAAAACACAAATTATTTTTGCCCAGTGTTAAATGCATGGCGAATACTACGTCTAAATTGTTACAATGTTCATGAATTCACATTCATTATGAAAAAACTATGACCTGCCCCCCGTTCTTTGTACCACCATTAAAGTTAGAGTTTATGCCAATACAGACGGTTGTAACGTAGCGGAAACTCTCTGTATCGCTTCGACCTTCTCTGGAGCAGGTGGCAAGTATCTAAGAGTACTATGCGGTCGAAACGTATTATACTTCATACGCCATCTTCAATCAATCGTTCGCATCAAAATCTCACCAGTAATATCCCTGTGTGTCCTGATGTTTAAGTTCATTTTTGTAATATAAGAAAGTAACTCCACTAAATTATCAATAGCAAAGCCCAGAAGCTCTTCATATTCAATTTCATCACATAATATTTCCTGTATTATAAGGCAAGTATCACAATCTATCTCCTCTGTATCAATACCTTCCATGGATACAGCTATTTCCTCAATGCACTCTGGTGAGATTTGATGAAGGTATGGTTTGGTTTTTGGTTTATGCCAGTCGGGGGTTGTTTATCATTTTACCTCTTGATTATAGTTTTCATCCTTATTATTATACCCCTAGTAGACGATCGATCACAAATTTTCATACCTCACAGATTTTCTCCATCAGTTGATGGATATGCTTTTCATAAAAGCGGAACTATTTTTTTCTGATATCATTGCCTTAGTGGTGCGTTAGAATGAATATGATTAAGATTGAAAGCTTAAAACAATTTGATGAAGAAATAGAGCGTATTAGACGAGAATTTAATAGTCATTCTGTGCTTCTGTACCGTGGACAAGCTGACTCTTCATGGAAGATTGAATCATCGTTAGAAAGGATAGGCAAAGAGGAGATAAGTTGCAAAGAATACTATCGTTACATAGATAAATTGAAACCATTGATCAACCCATTTATTAAAAATAAATTCACAAGAAAAACGACACAATTAGGATATCCATTTAAATTTGATGAATATGACGAGGGATTATGGGCTCTTCCAGAAATGGATTATTTAACCTATTTGCGACATCATGGGTTTCCTACACCCATAATTGATTGGACCGAATCTCACTATATAGCGCTGTTTTTTGCTTGTGAAGATTTTGTAAATAGTAAAACAGATGGGAAAGTATTTGTTTATAATGAGATA
This sequence comes from Candidatus Nitrosopumilus sp., assembly GCA_029263475.1. Classification (GTDB taxonomy): domain Archaea; phylum Thermoproteota; class Nitrososphaeria; order Nitrososphaerales; family Nitrosopumilaceae; genus Nitrosopumilus. The sequence goes on along the minus strand of JAJCXK010000055.1, from coordinate 1,854 downwards.
ATTCATGGACGACTGTCAGGAACTGACATACCGCAACTTAGGAAAATCGGAAAGTATGTAGAAACTGACAAAAGACATTTTGCCCAACAATCCCAGTATTTGTTTCCAGTGATGTTTGAAGGAGAATGGAAACTAATTACTTTTAAAAGGGTGATAGAAAATATCGCAAATAGATACGACTTTGTTGAAATTGAAGTAGCAAATGAGGCTAAGACTGCAATAATAAAAGAATTAAGAAGGATGAATATAAATAGATATACAATGTATTTAGATGAGGACTCGTTGATTAGAAATTTTGCTGATGAATTTTCTTTAGCAAACAACAAGTAATTGAATAAGAATCATATCCCATACAGCAAAACAAAGCGGTTTACATGCGAGTACTCACAAGGCGGCAAGATGAAAGTATAAGAATAGGAATCGACATAAAAACACCGTTTTAAATATAGATAAATCCCAAATCAAATTAGGTATTGAGGCTCCAAAAGACGTAACTATTAAAAGAGAAGAAGTGTTTAAGAAAGCTGAACAATAAAATGGAAACACTTACCATCCTAACACTATCAATTCTGCTATTCTCATACACATTCATCGCAGAAGAGAAAAACTATTGTGAAGACTCAGACACCAACATGCAATGGGAAACATTGGTTCAGGAACACCCTGATGACATGGAAATACACGCTTTACATGCATTAAGGTTAGGGTTATGCTTCAAGGTGGATAGAGGTGATTTGGCCGTGAATCAGACAACTGAGATATTTGAAAATCAGGAGCTAATAAGAAGCTTCATGGTCTTGAAGTAGAAAGGAGGAATATGAAAAAACTTACTCAAGAGGAAATACTAAATATGACGCTGGATGATGCGTGGGATGTAGCATTGGCGTTTGGGGATTTTCTGGCAGAAGGAGGTGCTCCAGCACAATATGAATTTGAAGATGTATTGCCTTATCAAAAAAGTGATATTCTTTTGGCTATATTATATCTGCTTGAACACTTAAAAGAAGAAGACATTGACCATACTGGTAGTACGTTAGAAACAATTAAGAAAACTCTTTGCATTCTTGCTGCAGGATTAGAGAGTTTTATTCCTAACGAAAAAACGTATAAGGAAATGTTAGATTCAAAAGAATATATTGATGAAAATTTTGGTCATGAAGTCCAAAAAATAAGGGATGATATTAAAGATGAAAACAAGTAGGGTCGGTTGTAAAGACTTATAAACAGTCAAGGAAGAGTGGGAGAGTATGAGAGGGTTATGAGTAAAATGAAACAGGCAAAAAATAAGATTAGCAAAATGGAATGGGATAAGAAGTTCAAAATGAATTGGGATGAAACGCTTAAGTTAGATGTGCCTGTAAAGATTGATCATGATAGTATTGAGAAATGTAAGGAAATTGTAGGGAATAACCCTGATGACTCACAGGCCCATCTCTCTCTTGGTGTTGCCTACTACCTTTCAGGCATGCGTAATGAATCAGTTGGGCCATACAAACAGGCAATACGGATTGATCCAGATAATATTGATGCTTATCACAATCTCGCTATCACCTTTAGTGAAATAGATATGAATGAGGAGGAAATTGAGTCATCCAGGCAGGTGTTGAGGGTTGCAAAGTTCGACACCCGAGAAATTGAGTTCACAATTTGCGGATGATTTGAATGTCGACTCTAGTAAGTCTCTGAATCTACAAGCCTTGCCACAACCTTTTTCAGCATGTCAACCAGATAGGCAAACCTGTCGTAATTAATCTTATCAGGAGTATCTTCACTCATGTGGTAATAGGGATAGCGGAAAGGTGCTGTATCGGTAACCATTATACCTGGATATCCATTCTGCCAGAAGGACCATTG
>JAJCXK010000054.1 GCA_029263475.1 Candidatus Nitrosopumilus sp. | reverse complement strand
AACAGGAATGCAGTTTTGCACCCAGTCAGATTTTTTCAATTCTTTGTCTTGGAATGACAAATAGTATTGATCAGCGATCAACAGAGATGCCATTATCATGGTAATTATTCCCAGAATTGTCAAAAGTCTAGTCTTCATTTTCTTATCACATTCACTTTATCTCAAACCCGGTATTGTCCTTCCAAGTGTGTTCGCCTGCAACAAAGGTTGCCGTCATCTTTCGTGGGGATGGTTCGAGTCGATGTTCCTCATCAAGATTATCAAATGTCATCTGATCCCAGTAAAAAGATCTCACTAGAAGTGCCTTTGAATTTGGTTCTACGGTAATTGAGTTGCCGGACTCGTTTCTTGCGTCAATTCCGTAAAAATGGTCATAGTAGCCTTTAGAGTCTGCCCTTATTGCCTTGATTAGAAGACTCATTGGTTCATCCAACACTATGTCCTGTGTTCCGTTGTTTACGAGGTATGCTCTGATTTCAACTGTTTCTCCCTGAAAGAATTCTTTTTTGTTTAGTTCTATCTTCAATGACGTGTTTTCAGGCGGCTTGCCGCTTCCTATTCCCATGCCTGTATTAGAGCCAAATGTACGAATTGACCAGTCAGAGTCTCCAATTGATACTGTAGGACAGGCAGTATGACTGCAGTAAAGTCCGGCATTGTTTCCGTTTGCCTTTCCGATTACGCGAATATCATAGATGCCTTCTTGTACATCCTCTGATGCCTGAATGAACAGGGTTGTTGTCGCATTGCTTCGCTCAGGAATTACCAGTGTTTCGGGCTCAACCCATACATTGATTCCAGAATCCTTTGCATCTTGGACTGCAAGTAAGTCTATCTGGGCAGGTGCACCATATGTTGCCCATGTCTTGAGATTAATTGGATACTTCAGAGTCATGCCAGGTTCCAATGAGATTGGTTCAGATATAGTTCCCTCTAGTCTCATTTCTACATCAGGTGTCATTGTATTATCGAAGGTGGACAGGATTAGCAGGTATTGTTTTTCATTCCATTGTGTTAGGATGTAGTGTGAACTCTCACTGATTTTCCAGTCCAGTATAGATAACAGCTGTTCTGCCTTTACAGAGTCAACTGTTATGGTAAATTTATCATTTTCAGAAATGAATATGTTTGTGGGAAGAAAAGGATAATTTCTATCAACAGATATTCCGCGAGATATGGTGCATACTTCTGTCTCATTTTTGCATCTATCTGCACCGGCAAGAAGTTTTTTCACCATGTCATGGTAAATTGGAGTTTCTATCTTGTACGAAGGCAGCATATCTGTAATGTCAATATCGTCAATCCTGATGGCAGAAACTGTAATGTATTTTTTCCATTGCGGGATATCTTCCTCTATTTTGTAACTGTCAAATGATTTTATTCCGCAACCATGCAACGGATAATCACAACTAATTCTTGTCTTGGTTCCATTATCAGACATTCCATAACAAATACGGGGCTTGTCAGTGCATGCGTTTTCTGTATGCAGGGATGTAAAATCAAATGAGTCAGATGATGGCAATCCTTTCCCATCTCCAAAATAATATTCGTATAAGTCGTTTCGATATTGAGTGGGATCATCAGGATAACATTTTTCGACTCTTTCCCCTGGGCATCCCAGCATTACTCTGTCGTCTGTGGCCCATCCCCTCACAACAAGCTCAATTTCTGTGAACAGTGTGACACATGCAGACGTATCGCTAGTTTTTTTGTAGACTAGTTGCAGACCTTCTTTGCACTCCACATTGTGAAATTTTATTCCAGATTGCATTTGCTTTAGTGGAGATGCAGTACTTTGGTATGAATCCCATTTTCCAGAAGAGTCAGTGGTTATTTTTTGTGATTCGTCAACTACGCAAATTCCACCTTCCATTACTGTCCCAGACCCACAATTTTTTCCTACAGGGCTGTCCTGTTCAGGTTCAGGGATACGATCATTTTCCAATATCATACCATCAGGATCAACATCAAAATAATCAGGAACACAGGGATCAACAAAACCTTCAGGTAAAATCGGAGCACTCCTTGCAGGTTTTTCATTTGGAAGCACAGGGCTGATTTCAATCAAGTCACGTGCATCACAGTTTCCAAAAGTTTTTGCAGATGCAATTGTTGCGGTGTACAAATTCTGACTCTCCAGTTTTTTGAGGTAAAACAACCCGTTTTCAAACAGGTCAAATTCCAAGTCATCAGGATTTTCAACTGCGGAAATCATGTCAGAACTTTTTTCTCCCTTAAAGTAGCTGTTTGTCTTTATGTGGTGCAGCGGAACATGATCTCCCTCTAATGTTACAACAAGATCAGTCTCAATTATGATGCCATCCAGTATTACATCATGATAATTCCACAGTAACAGTGGGGCGTCAGGTGAATTGTATTTAATTGCATTCCAAGCTATTTCAAAACCTAACGCCTCATCAAAATTCATTCCATAGATGTTTGGAACATCGCCTTGCAGAAAATAATAATGGTGTAAGTTTTTGGGTGCACCGGTGCTGTCTTGCTCAAACCATTCTCTCAGTGAATTATTGTGTATTGTAGTCTCCAGTTGCTGTTTTTTTGATTCCATCCATGTTGAACCCTTGTAATCATAGTATGGTGCCCAGTCCAGTCTCTCTTGCTCCAATCCGGGATGGCAGTTTATACAGCCATAACACGGCGCATTTGCCCAGTCTTGATTTTCCATGCATATTGCATCAGCATATTGTGTATAACCAAGCAAAGAAATTGTAATTGTTGCAATAATTATCAATAATTTGGTTTTCATTTGCTCCCACATCTCTTGCACTTGTAGTATCCAATGTCTGATGTACATTCGCCAGGTTCCTCCACTTTTTCTTCTGAGATAAACTCAAACTTTTCAGAGCCGCAAACCTGGCATTTCATTTTCTTTTTCTCCTACTAGACATATCCTGATCCGGCCCCCGCAGCACACCAGTTATGATCCCTGTGAGTCAGACCGTATTTTTTCTTGTGCGCCTTTGCGACATGTCTTTCAAGTCTGACTTCTGTAAATTTCATATGACATATCTTGCATTGAAATTTGTGAGTCAACTATTCCAATTGGAAATTAAAACTTCATAAGTCATTCTAGGTGTGCCAACCCCCTCTTTGCAAGAGTCTCTTGTGGGTGTCCTCTGTAGCGCAGACCACAGTTGAAAAGTCAGCCTTCATTATTCTGCGATGGTCCTCTTTGCATCCGTTGTTTTGCTCGTATGACTTGCCCCACTTTTCAACTATGGAGAACGTACCTGATGCATTTCCGGAATAAAGATTCGGTTCAGTCTCATAAGAGATTGCATACATGTAATCTCCCGAATGCTTTGCCACAAAGACATGGCTGAAGAGATCTGAAAAAGTGGATGGACTTATGTCAAACTTGTCAGTCCCAAGGTTTTCCACAATGCGACTGCTGTTTTCATCCATGCCTGAGATTCCCTTGTGTCCCTCAACTATCCAAAACTTTAGCGTACCTTTCAGGTTCTCAGAATCCAAGTCATTGAATACTTTTTCTTGCAGCCTTACCTGCTGTCCTACTTGCAGTGGGGATAGTGGATGTGATTTGCCATCATCAGCATAAAATCCTCCGTTATAGTACCCGCGCATTATTTCCAGTTCTTCTTCTGAGAACTGGCTGCGAATTTCTCGTATCTTTGTCGTCTTGATTTGAGGTACATCAATTGAAATTTCACCATTCTCACCTACTGAAAATTTTAGATTCAGGGAAAAGGCACACGTTTCGTCTTCAAGCCATCCCTTTTTGTCAGAGAGAAAAACTATTGCATTAACGTCATAACTTCCAGGACCGAGCCTGTTGCGTATGTCTACTGACTCGTCCCTACTGGAATCCGAGAGATACTGCTTGTAGAGATGATCCTTGGAATAAGGTATCTGCACGAATGAAAATTCCGTGTCAGACTCCATTACAACTGCCAGTGTTCCCTCGCTTTGGAACAGGCGATATTTTGATTCGAATTCAGAAGGCCCTTTCAAATCAACTATTGCTGATTGATACACGTGTTCTGGTTGGGAGGAATCAGATTGGAACGGGATCTGCAGATACTGAAAGGACTCTGAGTTGAGTTCACCCAACACGATAAACAGATCGTTTGGGTATGCGTCCACACTCAGACGGTCATTTTTGTCTTGAATCATCCTTGTTTTTATTTCAGGGGTTTCAGGTACTATGACATTGCAGGCAAGGACGCTGTCTGATTCGTTGTTAAACTCCAAAACATTATCTCTGCTTGCAAAAGTATTTGGCTGAAGGGATGATAGCGGCTCCCCATAACCTCCAAGTATGCCATAACTTGGCTGCAATATTGGAAAGAGTGCAACGCCTAGAATCAAAACTGTCATCAGTGTAAAAGCAAATACCTTCAATGAGTTACTGCCAAAAATGATTGCTCATATGCATTACTACTCTTTTGATACAATTGGACAATGTTCAAAACAATCTCATAAGATTTCAGATGCTGAATTTTGACCTGTTTCACGTAAAATCCACCGAAATTTATCCAAAATCATTCATTGCGATCAGATTCTTTTTTCGATATCTTTCCGGCAGTTTCGGAAAATTCTCGGAAAATATCGACAAAGTCTCGACAAAACACACGAATTGATAACCGGAAAGATAGATTTGCGATCAAAAGTTTCGGAAAATCTCTACACCTTTGGAATTATCAATCCGGAAAAATCATTTTCATTCCCCGGAAAGATAGTTATCAATCCGGCAATGTCAGAATATTTTACCGAAAAGATAAAAAATTGCACCGGAAAGATAAATTCTGTCACCAGAAAGATAACCATTCCAGTGAAAATATGTCGAATTGATAAAATTTCCCTCTGAATTGATAATTTGTATCTCCAAAAAGATGCCGAATTGATAAACTCCAAAAGTAAATCTTGTCGAATTGATAATTGACTCTGCCGAATTGATAATGGTGTTCATATTTTTAATAGTATGATTTCTGAAATCCTAAATTATTTTTTTATGTCTAGTCATATATCATCAGTTCTTTTTCTTCCAGCAAGACATGCAAAGAATTTACGGCACGATAGACATCTGATGCGGTTTTGCCTCCGGTGCACACCAGCTTGCCTGATGCAAAGACCAGTATCACCACCTTTGGATCCACCATCCTGTGGATCAGTCCTGGAAATTGTTCTGGCTCATACATACTTCTGGGCACGGTCCTTGCGGCCTTTTCCAGATGTATTGTCCCTCCGAGATTAATTGATGCCACAATGTTTTGAACTGTGACTATGGCATCATTTTTTATCTTGATCTTTTTCTCCCTGAGACTCTCGACTACCATCCTTACTGCCTTTCTTGCCATCTCTTCAGATTTGGAACCGGTACAAACCATCTTACCTGTCCGAAATATCAACGTGGCAGTCTTTGGACTTTCAAGCCTGAAGCATGCACCTGGAAACTGCTCACGATTATACTCTACCTTGGGAAATTTTTTCTGAATCTCATCAAGATCCAGGTCCTGATTGATGGTAGCTGATGCCACGACGTTCTCAATGCTGATGATTGGTCTTGTTTGTGGCATGAATGATTGATCAAGTTTTGGATTGTTTTGAATTATTTATGATTTGTTACGGTTTTGATTTCTTGCAATGCGAATGCAAGTGAGAATAGGTGGAGCAGTACCACCATCATCACTAATCATCAGAATGCTTTATGAACATCATAATTTCAGATAAAGTGAATGCATGTCTGTTTTCGCAAGGAGGATCAAGCCTTTGAATATGTCACGTTTACTGAATTGGAATTGAAAAGTGAATCCAGTTTTTGTTGTAATCGTGCGTACTAGGATGCATTGTAAAGAGTAGTAATGCATATCAGTGATCATTTTTGGCATGATCTTAGTATTGAAAATATTTACGCTTACACTTATGGCAGTTCTTGCTCTCGGAGTGACATCCGCCATTATTTTTGTAGATCTGCATGAATCCTCAGCGTTTGCATCCGATGAGAAGCGTCCTGACGCTTATGCTGAATGGGACAAGACAGGTGAATTCACGACCACTGGAACAGCATTAGCAAGAGTAGTTGATCATTACATGAACATGGATTCAAACAAAATTGAAACTCTAACTGTTGATATCTACACTGAGAGAAATGAGGATGACCCAGAACTCCAAGTTACTGTAACTGAGACAAATGTGAATTCCGGAGTTTTTGAGGCGACGATATCATTTTCAGAAACCAAGAAATCGCTGGGACATACATTACAGGTTAAAGACGGAGATATAGTGTCTGTTGAGTATACCTATTCTCAAGTTCCAGGTTCAGACAAAAGAGAGGATATGACTGGTGTAGGTCAAGAAAAAACGATTCAAAACTCCCAAAGGGAATCTGGAATTAATAATGTAGATAAAGGAAACAAGGACAAGGTCAATCTTCCGTATAAGCCATCTAATTCATTGAATGAAGAGAAAATAAAGTGGCTGGAGTCAAGCTATTCAGCAACCGGAACAGGAGTGGTAAGGGTAATTGATCCTGACATGAACTTGGATCCGGATGAATTTGATAACTTTGATGTTGACGTCTGGTCTGACTCGGATCTTGCAGGAATTGATTTGACTCTAACTGAGACAAATGTTGCAACCGGAATATTTGAGGGTACCATATTTTTTAGCACCAATGATGAGTCATCAGGGCATAGACTAAGGGTTACAGAAGGCGAGACAATCACTGCAAAATACAAAGACCATACTTTACATGAACCATATGCATCTACAGAGGAATTAGACACAATCAGTACTGCGTTGATACATGGAGTGTACAATCCTGACAATGCAGACAACAGAATAACTCTTGATAAGACAAGTTACACGTGGACTGATAAGGTGTACATCACCATAGATGCGCCAGAGCACAACTTTGACAGTAATAAAATTGAAGTTATTGGCAACTATGAACAACATCCAGTAAAGGTTGCTACTCGTCACTTTGATCTTGATAATTACAGACTAGTTGAAACCGGGGCAAATACTGGAATCTTTACGGGTGAGATAGTACTCACCGGATTCTCCCATGATGCTGACGGCAATTCCCAAACAGGCATGGACGGAAATGATGTTGCAGATATCAACCCCCGCGGAGAAGGCCCTCATAATGGATCACTGCCAGCTAATGGCGAAGATGGCATCACAGTGTCCTTTGAGCATGCAGAGGATGAGACTGCAATAAGTTCCGCATTTATCCTGTGGAACGAAGGCGAAACCAAATGGCTTGAACGTGGTTATGCCGATGGTGAAACAGGTGTTGTAAGGGTAACTGATCCGGACATGAACTTGAATCAGGATAGAATTGATAATTTTCAAATTGATGTCTGGTCTGATTCTGATGCGGGAGGAATCGACCTGACCGTAACTGAGACTGATGACGCAACTGGAATCTTTGAGGGAACCGTATTCTTTACAAGTACGGATGAATCATCAGGTCACAGACTTCGAGTCATAGAAGGCGATACCATAACTGCCGAGTATGAAGATAACACATTACCTAGTCCATACACAACTGCAGATGAACTGGACATAACTGATAATGCAATCATGAAAAATACTACCGTGTATTCACCATACAAACAGATGAAAAATGGAGTGTTGGCAGAGCATGTCACGTGTAATGGTACGCTTGAAAGAATATACAAATCAAATGGACAACCTACATGCGTTAAACCATTAACTGCTGAAACGTTAATTCAAAGAGGATGGAGTGCAGACTACCCCTAGTAACGTAGACTAATCATATTCCTTATTACTTCAAAATGTCTAGGTTTATTTATGAAATGTATCATGTGTACAAAAGATATTGGCAAGCATACCGGATTCTCAGTGAAAATAAAACATGTAAACAACCACGGTATGACATCATGGTATCGTCCAGACTGCTATGACAGTTTGATGGATGAATTAGGATCTTAGGATTTAAAAAAATGAAAACAAGTATTTTGTCATTTTAGGTTCAATCCAGATTGAATCAAAGGCTTTTAGCTAAGATTCTGACAGAAATCCATGATAGAATGCAATTACAAATGCAAGCTCCACTTTACAACATCAAAGATACAGACATACAGAATAGGCGGGTGCTACTGTACGATATGTGATCTTTATTTCAAGGAAAAATTCGTCCGCTGCCCGTGCTGCAACAGTGCCACGCGACCAAGGCCCAAGAGCAACAGAAGATGGCAAAAAGATCTTCCAAGGGTGACATGATAGTAAATGTCGCTTACAAAAATTCTGGAACAAAAGGTCGAAGTCAGCATAGAAAACGTGGTTGCGACAACATCACTCAACCATACTATCAATATCAAAAGCATGGCCAAAAGACTTCACGCAAAGTATGATCCGGACAGGTTTCCGGGAGCCATAGTGAGACTGGATAATCCAAGAGCGGTGCTGATTGTTTTCAAGAGCGGCAGCATAGTGTGTACAGGAACAAAGTCTGAAGAAATGGCCCAAAAGGCGGTCCATCAGTTTGTACTGGGATTCAACAATAAAATTTCAACTCGATCAGCTTTCAAGCCAATCACAATAGTAAACATGGTCGCATCCTGCAACATTGGCAGTAAAATACACCTCGAACAGGCAGCAAGGAATCTGCCAAGAAGCATGTACGAACCAGACCAGTTCCCCGCAATCATACACAGGCTGAGTCATCCCAAAACTGTAGCGCTTATTTTTGCCTCAGGAAAGATTGTATGCGTTGGAGCAAAGACGACAAAGCATCTGTATGATTCGGTAAATACAGTAAACATGGATTTGGAGAAAAGAGGGCTGACTTGGATCTGATTACTAGCTACTGATTCTTTGCTTTTCTTTTGTTGTACCATCTAGTTAGTACTCGTTCTAAAATAACACCTGAAACTATCACAATTATTGGAATTACAATAGACAAGAAAAGTGGGTCAATATCTACAGCATAAGATGGCTCTAAGGAAGGTACAGGGTAGACTTCTCGGTCAAGGGATACCGAACCCGTATTCTCTCTGAATGCATCCTCGTAGTTTGTCTCGGGTTCCACTGATAACGCATAGTCATCTATTCCTGAATGAGATGGTACTTCTCCCATATTGAGTTGAGGTTCAGGAGCGGGTTCAGGCTCCGGTGCAGGTTCAGACGAAACTGGCTCAGTAATTGGTTCTAGGATTATTTCTCCTGATTCTTCACTGCTTGAAAAATCACCTGTTACAATTTTATCTTCATCTGATTTTGATTGGTATGCTGATTCCCATTTCTCTTCACCATCATCATCAATGTTTGCTTGAGGTGCACCAGGAGATATTTGTCCCGAAAATTCACTACTTGGTTTAAGTGTCATCCAAGATACAATTCCTGCCATGCCTATTGCAAAGAATTTGGAAAATTTCTTTAGTGATGTTTTAATCGATTTGACAGGTTCTTGAGATGATGTAATTAGAAATGATTGATTTGTTGCAGAATAATAATTCATTTTATGCCCCTTTACCGATCTTCCAACTTTGCTTATCACAACTATCTGAACTGACTGCATCTTCTTGAGATGGTGAGTTACAAGCGATAATGACAACCCAGTTTCTTGAGAAATTTGATTCAGTGTCATCTCATTGCGGACACTAAGTAAATTCATAATCTTCCTGCTCGTATCGTTACTTAGAATCTCTCCGATAACTTTTGCCTTTTCATCATGTGTAGAAATGATTTCGACATTATCCTCATCATCATCCACATTATGATCAGATTCCATGTACCCGACATTGTCATGTAGTTAATGAATTCACTGTTAGGTACAATCTGAATTGAATCAAACGTTATTAGCAAAATATTCTGTAGAAACAAACTATGGAAAGACTAACCAAAATTGCAACAGTTTTAGGTATGGCCATTGCACTTTCTGTTTTCATCTTGTTTGTTATCAGCATAATGCCACACATTGCAGATCAAATCAACAACAGATGGGATGAGGTTACCATTCCAATATCTGAAGAAGAACTAATGAAAAAGTTCCATGAGGCCGAATCATATCAAGCATTCGTTAAAAAATATCCTGATCATGGAAGATATTTGGATCTTGATGGGAATGGAGGCCGATTGGAGCTTCAGGTTATGAACTTTGAAACCTTTGATACGTTACGATTGGAATTAAGATATTATCAAAATGACAGTCAATTGCGAGAAGAAGTGAGTTGTCAGAATCAGCTGCTTGATCAATACCAGCAAATCAGGGGAAGTCTGTCTTCACAGTTCATCAAAAACGTCGACTGTCTTTCAGGCAAAGGCCTGATTGCAGCTCCGTCACTGCTAACTGACGAAAATGGTAATCTTGTTCCTGAGCCTTCTGGACCTTACATTGATGCGTATGCTCCTGCATGTGGTGAGGGTACAACGTTGCATGAAGGTATCTGCATCGTAGATTGATAGACGTTAAAATCCACTTTGAATGTGTATTGTATTGATACTGCTGTCTGAATTAGATTCTTTTTGGTAATTCATAATAGTATTGTGAAGGATAGATGACTTTATGAATTTCTCGTAAGATTAATCTTTTGTGTTGAAGACAATCATGACATTGGTTTCAATTATGATTCTTATGGGATCTTATTTTGATAGTTCAGAAGGTACCCAATGCCAAGCAATAGATTTTAGAATTGAGGATGAAACCTTTTCAAAACAGACAGTTCAGGTAGGCGAAACACTAGACGTTAAAGGATCCCTGGTAAGCATAAGTCAGGCTCAACATAATCTGAAAGTTTGGAGTGTGATCACAAATTCTGATCAAGCATCTTTTTTGTATGATTTTTTCAGGATTTATTTTGAACCTACCAGCATTTGTTCTGGAAAGTCTGATGGCAACATTAATTGGTATTTTCAACTATCCGCACATCCTTCAGAAGAGTTTATCTTGAAATCAAATGACGTGGTTGAATATTCTGTTACTCTTATCCCTCAAAAGGCAGGAGTCTATAGGATTCATTCTGCAACGTTTGACGGAGACATTTTTCGCATGGGTCCGGGCCAGACAATTATAGTTGAAGGAACCGGAGAAGAAACTAATGGAGAAATATTTGGATTTTACATTCCTTATTCAATAGGTTTTATTTTGATGATGATTGCTCTGGGATGTGGGATTGTCTTCACCCATAGGAGAAAAAGAAAATGAAAAACAGATCAATAAATGCAATTGTTGATGTCATAATCAGGCCAAACACCGGCTTTGCAAACGTATCTGAAAACACGAAATATTATTTTACATCATCTGTGATAATTTTTGCAATTGCAGGTATCTCTGCACTGCTATCAAGCGTACTTGACATGTCACATTGGAATCATGATGCCGGGCAAAGCTATCTTGACTTTGGCGTGATGTCTCTTTTGTTGTCAGTTGCTCACAATTTCTTTCAAAATTTTGTGCTGATTGCGGCCATCTTTTTTGTCGGAAAGAAACTGGGAGGAAACAATAATTTCAAAAAGACGTTCTCGGTGCTGTCATACTGCCTGATTCCCGCAATAGTTGGCGCATTTGTGGTTCCTGTTGCATTACAGATTGCATCTCATATTCTTTTTTCGGGAATTGCGGGAGGCGGATACATCGGAGGCGGTTCACTTGACCCCGATCCTGACTTGTCACCAAGCTATGCGTTGGATTTCGCATCTTCGGCCATAGTTTCAAACGGTTTTACAATAGCGTTTGGGGTATGGATGCTCGCATTGTTCTTAAAGGCAACAAAGATTGTGCATGGCTTTGATGTCAAAAAATCAATCATAACTATGGTGTCCGGAATAGTCATTATGTTTCTGAGCCAAAATGTATTTGGAATAATCCCATTACTCTTGTTTCATCTCTGAATCTAGCATAATCACAGTTATCTGAATTTTAAAGTAATCTTTTCATTTCCACGTGGGTCCTGTAATTACTTGCTTAACTATAACCCCATACATGTTATGCTGGGGTTATAGTTAAGCGATAATTTATCGTACCCACGTGTAAGTGCTAAAAAAACATGAACGGATTTCATTTTGGGGAATTAGATTAATTTCTATTAATTATCTAATTAATGGATGGATAGTGACACTTAGGCAGATTTTAAGATAACGAATAATTTTTCACACGATGAATGGATACAAAGTCTAGAAAGAAGGTATGATTGGAGATTAGGTAATGAAAAGAGCCCTAATGCTTATGTTCGTTCTTCATAGATGTTAAATACGGACAGAAATAAAGTTGGTTTTCAATGATCAAGATAAAAAAGTGTTTGAGAAGTTAGAAAAAATTACTAAAGAATCATCAGAAGGCGAATATAACTATCAAGTAATAGGCGGAGGAATAAGCAATGAAGATTATGACATACTAATTGAATATATTGAAAATGAGATTAAATTAGTCAAAAGTAACCAGGATAGTAATAAACGATTTGAGATTATGAAGAGATTTTTCAAAAAACTCCAATCTGATAATCTGTATGATTCATTTAAAAAACAAACTCGAGACAACGACCTCTACAATGCAAAAAAAGTCTCACCTTCAGGTAAAATCTTAATGCAAAATCTTAGAAAATATGAGGAACAACCAGATAGTGATGAAAAAATTGACACGATTTGTAAATTTTATGCTCATTCTTATGAACGTGCATGTCGTTTCTTTTTCAAACCGTTAGCTGGTGTGATTGCAAAAAAGAAAATCGATGCCTGCGGTACATGCATAATCAAAATTATTGAATATTACCCAGAAATGGAATTTGTTTTGGAACCTTTCATCCCTCAAATAAGAAACAGCATTGATCATTTGGATTATTATTATGATACAAAAAAGAATCTTCTTTTCTTTGAGGATCGAGACAAACCCGCATTATCTTTACCTGTAGAACAATTAAGAATACGATGCTCACTTCAAACAGCTACTGAAGTATCAATGAATGCAGCTGATCGTGAGTTAAATTTACCATTAATTAAAGAAGTTCAACATATTTTCAAAAAAACTGAGGAGTATTGTAAAATTATCGGTATTGATTTTCATAATACTGTAATTACTTGGGTGTCTACAGGTCGAAACATACTGAGATTACATAATGCCCTAGAGAAGATGATTGAAAATGAAAAATCATTAACTGAAAAATAATACAGGTATATTTTCTTCGTAATCCTAATGGAGATTATGAAAAAGAGGATTGTTTACACAGTTAGTATTGTGGTCTAATTTCATCAAATTCCCATTCAGAATAGGGAACAACCATAGTTTCATTATCCGTATAGTAAATTATTTCATATATCGTATTTAGCAAATTTTTTCTCACTGTTTTCTTTTTGATGATGATATGTTTATTTTCATGTACTAGTTTATTGCGTAAAGCTATTAGTTGTTCAAACATAGCCCATTTCTTAAAAATAGGCGATGCACGCTTGATATGATCAAATTCTAGACCTACAGAACTTTTATGTTCTTCACTACGATGTCGAATAATTTGAAAATAGTCTTTTCCTAACAAAGTAGAGAATAAATGCTTTAGATCATCTAAATTAGAAAATGAATATGTGGATAAAATTTGAATGACCAAATCTTGCTCTTTATCTCTATTTTTCAATAATGATTCTGCTCTTTCTGGAAATTTCAGAATAAATTCTTTACAATAATGTTTTAAATGAACTTCCAAAACAGTAACCGAACGAATAACCAAATATTCAAATAAAATATCCGGAATTTCATTTTTTTCTGGACGTGTGTCCGTGACAATAATTTCTTCTTTTAAGATAGGATTGACCTCAGAATTATAGAATTTTCTAACAGAGATCCACGGTGTTGTACTCTCCAATACATCTTTGATAGATTCACGGTATCGTACGTTATTTTTTGGTTTTAGTTTTTTGTAATCCTTAACTAAACTTTCATCTATTTTGTTACTCTTCATTAAACATCTAACTTTATGTTTGAATTTTAGTTTTTCATAATCTTAGATATGATTATGAAATTTACATTGGGTTTGAACTGAAAAAACCTTTAACTCCTTCTGTTACTAATTTGGGACCTATTTCTTTGCCATATTCTTTGATCTCAGTAACAACTTTACCTAAAATACCGAATTTCTTTTTTAAGTTCTCCTTTTCATCATCAGAGAGTTTGTTTTCATTTTCAATTTCTTCAATTAATTCATTAATTAGATAATTGAAATTATATACCGTTTGTTTATCATTTGAAAAATAAACATTACCACCTACTTTTTCAATTTTTAGTTGTCCTGTTTTTACTACTTCAGCAACAGAAGTTTTAGTATCTGAGGTTTTTTTGTCATAGTGAGAATTTTTCAATTGTTCAATGTCCATCTTCATCTCTTTCAAAACTTCCAAAATAACCTGGTTGCTAATTTCATCATTTGATTCTTTTTCTTCTGTTTTTTCAAATGATTTTATTAAATCAGTAAAGGAAGAAATAGCTGATTTGGAAGCTTTTGCGGGATTGTTTTCACTCGCCACAATCATTTTCTTCAAATTAATTTTGTTTTCTTCCCAACTATCTACCAAGTTCATATCGACAAGGAGTGCCCTTGTATCACCAATATCAAAAGGAAGAAGTTGATCTTTTCTACCAATTAGTATAACAGGTTTGTTAATTGTATTTCTTACACCTAACTCATACAAGACATTTGGATTTTCATCAGAAACATCAGCTATAACCAAATCAGAATTGATTAATTGTGAAATAATTTGCGTAGATATAGAACCTGGAGAAGTAATTTGATCAGCTCTTAAAGTTTCATAATTTAATTCGGACAAAACAGGCAGAAAAATATGATAAAGTTTTTGATTTGATAATGTTCTAGTTACAGATCCCTCATGACCAAGTGAGGAGAGTATAAAACATGTTTTTGTCAAACATTTTGTAATTTTTATTTTGCAAATTAAACATTACGTTACAACATTCATAATCAATTACAATTGTGCGTAATCCTGAGGAAGATTTTGTAAAAGAAACAATTATTGACGCACAGGTTCAAGAGCAAGTTGAAAAAATTTCAATACAATTAATTTGAAAATTATTTTATAATCACATCGGGAAGGGTTTAAGAAATTCTTTAAGACCCGTAGTTACAATATGAGGAAGTAAATCTTTGCCTATTTCTTTGATTCCTTCAAGATGTGTTAGAAAATTACCAAGTTTGGAATCTAACTGAATTTTACGTTCTTGTGATAGATTTGGATTTTTGTTGATTTCATTTCTAAGATTTTCAACATACCAAATAATTTCTGAAACATTATTCATTGTGTTAGTAATATGAATTCCCCCAGTAACGTTTTGGAAATTATATTCATTGGTTTGTGTCGGATGAATGTTTTGATTTACTGATTCAATATTTGGTTTAGAAAAAAACACATCATCAGTCATCATATCAAATGATGATTTTTCTAGAGGAGGATGATCAATTCTCATTTCAACTCCAGAAACATAAAATCCAATACGTTGATAGAACCCAACTAGATCTCGACTACAAGTAAGAATTGTTTTGTAGCAATTTTTGTTTATTGAATAATCAATACATTTCTGAATAAGTTTCACACCCACACCTTGACCAAAAGCATCCTTATGCACAGCTACATTTTCTAAATTAGAAGCAATACTTCCACCACGAAGGAATTTTGGTTCAAGTAGGACTGTGGAAGTACCAATAATTTTTTTTTGAATCATTTTCTGCAACAAAAGTAGAACCAAATTTATTTGCATTAATAATATCAAAAATTCTAACAGCTGTTTCAGGATCACACGAGGAAGTATTCGAAACCAGTGAATCTAATGTTGAAAGAAATCCATTCTGAAGATCATTTTTTTCTAATTTTCTGATAGCGGGACCCACGAATAAATCACAATGTTGAAGTATTAATTTTTTTAAGTAAAAAACAGAAAAAAATTTGTTTTTATAGAAACACATAGCAGATCTTGCATAACCTACCCAAGAATTACGAAATTAATCACGATGGCTTCATTACCCAAATAACAAAACAGGAAACGTCAGGCATGGATCATATTTTCGCAATCTTGGGTGAGATTATAAGAAATAGATTAGAAAAATATTGAAAAAAAGGATCTATTATTTTCCTATTTTCTCAACTTCAGTGCCAATTTTGCAGCGATTGCCCAAGACATCACGGTAAATCCAATTGGGAATATCCCGCTTGTTAGGATGTGTGGTACCTGTTCCAACGCAATGCTTCCG
>JAJCXK010000053.1 GCA_029263475.1 Candidatus Nitrosopumilus sp. | reverse complement strand
CGTACTCTGCGAAGTTGCTGTCAAACCATTCCTTGTATCCTGGCTCGCTGTTGTACCTGTCTACGTAGCTCTGCGGATCCTTTGACTCGTCGACAAACGACGCCACTCCGAGATCCTTTGGCTCTGTTGTGGTTGTAGATGTGGTTGTAGATGTGGTTGTAGCAACTGGTTGTTTGACTGGTTCAACATATTCTCGATTAACTGTAATTGTAATGCCTTCCTTGTCTTCTTGAGTTCCATGGGTCGCAATCACGTCAAAATTATAGCGAATGTCCTGTGTGCTTCCCTGCGATTTTGAAGGTGTCCAAACAAATTTTCCGGAATCTGAATCTATTGTGGATCCAGTTGGGGCTGCATTGCTCAAACTGAAAACTACGTCATCAATTGAATTGTCTGTAACATCTGCTGTGAATGTGACTGTCTGTTGTGTATCTGTTGAATAATCTGGAATTGACCGTAATGCCAAAACAGCTTCTGAGACTTTTGTAACTCGATCTCCGTTATATTCTAAACTCAACACTGTCCCGTCTGCAATTTTCTGAGATGATGTAAATGCAACTGCCTCATAAGTCCCCTTTGATGTGAAAATGTCTTCTACCAGTCTGGGAATCGTGGCAAAGGATCCGTCTGCATCTGATGAGGGATCCCCTAGCAGGGTCACCGTCTTGTTGCCTTTTTTGATGGCCACTGAAACTTGTTGTTGTCCTTCATCTTCGGTTCCGACAAATACTATCTTTTCCTCATCCAAGTAAAATGATTTTTCAAGAGACACTGACTTGATATCCGCATGGGCTGGTGTTACAAATACGAGAGAAATTCCAACGATCATCAATAAAGCTAGTTTAGCTAACATACTGAATCATCCAGTGACGCCCTTTTAAAAAATGCGTATAATTTCTTCTAGGAAATTGCAAAGAAAAATTCACAAACTCTACAGATCAAGTAGAAATCTCATGTAGACTTCGCTATCCTGCCTAATTTCCATGTCGTAAAACGTGGGGGCCTTGATTTCCACCTTGAAATTGTGTCTTTTGACATCCAATGTCTCTCCAAATGCCTTTGCATTGATCTTGTATCCCTGACTTTCTTCGATATCAAACTCCAGTCTCCTGATGGCGAATCCTTCTGTAATCAATACAAATGGAATTTCCTCCAGCCAGCTAAACAGAAGGTATCGCAGGTCTTTGCCTTGCGCTGAAAATTCCCTTTCCTCCCTTTCCTCTACCTTGTCTTGATCAAGCGTAAGGTTGATTTCTGCTTTGGCTGCAGTTGCAAATGCTTCTTTGAGATCCTTTGCAGTGACTTCGATTATCGCGTCAGTTGCATGATCTAAAAACTTGTAGCTCAACAGAGTATTCGCAGTTTTTCTGATTATTAATTCAGGTGGTGCGCGCTATGCTGCTTTCTCGTCCATTTCTATGATTCCAAACATGTTTCCCTCCGTATCCATGCATTGTGCAAACCATCCGACTTTTGCAATGGCCATTTTTGGAATGATTATCTGCCCTCCATTTTCCGTGACTTTCTTTGAAAACTCTTCAGTTGACGTAACGCTTATCGTGTTGGTCATGCCCATCTGCCCTGGCATTCTTTTTGACATTCCGCCATCAATTCCTGGTTCGTCAGTTCCTGTCTTTGCCATCCAATAGTCCATTGGGCCATCCCACTTCTCAAACTTCCAGTCAAACACTTCCGCGTAGAAGTTCTGCGCCCTTTTTGGATCGTCTACTGGAATGTCAAAGTGAGAAATTCTTGGCATGGTTTTCTGTTGACATGAAATTATTTAAAACCAATCTTTTGATCTCTGAATACTTCACTATTTTAAAATTGGATGCTGGTTATCATCGAGTATGAAAGCTGTTTACTTTGATGGGGAGAAAATGATCCTTGACAAAAATTACCTCGAACCTAATTCCGGGGAGACGTTGGTTAGGGTAAATTTGGCGGGAATTTGCGGAACTGATTTGGAAATTATCCAAGGATATATGGAGTATGATGGAATCTTGGGACATGAGTTTGTTGGAACCGTTGAGAAATCTGATAATTCTAAACTGATAGGGAAAAGGGTGGTAGGCGAGATAAATGCAGGATGCGACAAATGCGATTACTGTGAAAAGGGGATGGAAAGGCACTGTCCTGACAGAACAGTATTGGGAATCTTAAAGCGTAACGGGGCCTTTGCCGAATTTCTTTCGCTGCCTGAAAAAAACCTGCACGTGATTCCTGATTCTATTTCTGATGAGCAGGCAGTATTTGTAGAGCCTTTGGCTGCTGCTTTTGAGATTGAAGAACAGGTACCACTGCAACCGCAATGGGGTGTTGCAGTTGTCGGTGATGGGCGACTGGCTCAGCTAATCATCCAGGTCCTAAAGTTGAAATGCTCCAACATTACGTGTTTTGGAAGACACAAAACCAAGCTGCAGAGTCTGGTTAACGGTGGAACAAAAATCAAAGTCGGCATAGACTCCTCAGATGAGCAGTCCTTTGATTTGGTAGTGGATGCAACCGGAAGTAATTCTGGTTTTACTGATGCGATGAAATTGATAAAGCCTCGCGGAACAGTGGTTTTGAAATCAACTGTGGCATCAAAGGAACACCTTAACCTTGCACCTGCGATAATAAACGAAATAACATTGGTAGGATCCAGATGCGGTTTGTTCAAGCCCGCAATAGATGCGCTGGCAACCGGAATCGTTTCTGTGGACTTTATGGTTGATTCCGTTTTTTCGCTGGAGAGCTTTTCAGATGCAATAGAGCATGCAAAAAAGCCGGATACGCTGAAGGTCTTTCTCAAGCCCTGATCACTTTGGCATTGTGCATGTGACTTGCATACACCTGTTCAAACTCGTAAAGTAGTTTAGTAAGATTTCATTGCCAGAAGCAAATGGAACCTTTTGATTCTCTTCTTGTACTGCTTGCGGATTTTCTAGGGGACCATCTCTATGAGGGGATATTCTTGGCAGCATTGCTTGAGACCATAATTCCGCCTATTCCAACTCTGGCTGTATTTCCGACGGCTGGATTTCTGGCATCTCAGCAGGGAATTCCTCTGATTGGAGTAGTTCCGATGATTATCCTAGGCGCAATAGGCGCAACCATTGGGACTTCGGTACTCTATCTTGTCGCGCTAAAGCTTGGGCGTGTAGTGCTGCTTCGCTATCTCAAATATGTCAGGATATCAGAAAAAAAATTGGAGCGAGTAGAGATCTGGTTTGAGAAATATAGTGACAAGGCGGTGTTTCTTGGAAGGATGATTCCCGTAATGCGGGAAATGATTTCGGTTCCTGCGGGATTACTCAAAATGAGAATTCCAAAATTTATAACGTACACGTTTGCTGGTTCATGTGTTTGGTCTGCTGGAACGATTCTGGCTGGATATTATTTTGGCGAGGCCCTGGGACTTGGAACTGATGCAATGTCTCCTCTGCCTTAGAAAATAACCCTGTCATCACGTCACTAAGATTTTACTACGGCCCGTATTGCTTGTTGGTATTTCATCAATTCTTGATGCAATTTCCACCCCTAAAAACTTCCCAAAGTCTTTTGCTTCTTTTCATCCCAAGTCAATTCCCTCATTCCGAGATTCATTCTCAAGGAATTTGCAGTGGCAGGGCCAAATCCTTCAAAGTGATTGTTGGCCATTACCATTGCAAGTGGAACGTCTCTGATTTCTTGGAATCTCTTTGCCCAGTCTTTTATGCTGTTCTCCTTGTTTTTTCTGACTCTGCCAAACTCGGAATCTTTGATGGAGCGGTCTCCGATCAGCCTAACATAAAGAAAGTCCGAGGTAATCGGCATTGGGTTGCTTACTCCTTCTACTTCATTCCATACAAGGCAGTGTTTTTTTTGCTTGAGATACGTGATTGCATCCTCGGAGAACCATGACTCGTGTCTGCCTTCGATTGGATATACAAAGTCATCCGGTAGCATGTCGAAGATCTCTTCCAGTCTTGGTCTTGCTTCCTCAAACGACAATGACGGAGGAAGCTGTATGATCAGGGCGGTGATCTTTTCATAAATTGGAGAAAGCGATGCCAAAAATGAAAATACCTCCGAGTTTACACTTTTCAGCCTCTTTTCATGTGTAATCATGGATGGAAACTTTGCTGTAAATCTGAAATGCCTTGGAGTGTCAGCATTCCATCTCCTCACGATCTCCTGTGCGGGAATTCTATAGAATGTGGAGTTTATCTCGGTGATGTCAAAAAGCTGAGAATAGTACTTTAACCAATCCGAACTCTTTAGATTTTTTGGATAAAATGTACCTGACCATCCTTGATAGCTCCAACCCGTACAGCCAATCTTGATGTTCATCGCACTTTTACGAATCTTTTGTTTTTAATATTTGAAAGCTGACCCGAGCGGATTAGCCTTTACGCAATCTGGCGGTATGCTCAGACCGATAAACAACTACCTGTATTTTGACAATAGGGTATTGTGTCAGCTTCTGGTATAACATATGCGGTTATCAGATAAAAAGAGGATCCCAATTGCTGATTGTGGAAAAATAGTCCATAATTTTGAATCAATGCACAAGTGTGATTTGTAATGATACTTCAAACCTCGATTTTTAAAACATGATCTTGATACTTGGATAAAACAATGTGTTGAATTGCAGACAAACTCATCATTTGTCCGATTCTGAACTTGTTTGATCGTCTGTGATGCGTTCATGACAATAAATTTACAAGTTTTTTTATATTGTTCTAATGTCAACAAAAATGAGGGATTTTGAGCAAATGATTGAGTTTACACTTTCAGAGATCATACAAAAAATTGACAACGTAATTGACGCTGGCCAGTACGATGCTAGCCGATTGGACAATATTCGTGAATCTCTGAGACGTAACAAGTCTCTGTTTAATTCTGATCAACTGTATCTGGAAAAAGTACTTGGATCCGCTTTTACAATCAAAGATGAGGCCGATAGTGCTCCATCTCCTCTTCTACCCAAAGTCAAGAAACTCCTTGACTCTGGTTCTGGAGACTATGGGCGACTCCAGTCCATCTATGATCTGTTGTTAAAGGGAAAGTCCCTATATCAGTCTGATCTGAACTATCTTCAGAAAAAACTGGAAGAAATAGAAGACAATTCAGAAGCCTCACACGTCGAAGAAAAGGTCCCATCTGCAGAAATCAAAGATGATAATCAGTCATCTGAAGATATTTCGCGCGCAAAAGGTGCATTGCCAAAAGGCTGGGATGCCAACAAATCTGCTTCCGCCGAATCAGTTGACAATAATCAAAATAATCCTACGGAAATAGACACAAAAGAACATGCGCTTTCTGAATCTGAAAGTCAGGAATTGTCAAAAATAAGACAGACAAGTCAGGAACAAAAGAAACAAATTGAATTTGTGAATGATAAACTAAACTCGCAAATTCAAATTGAACGCGAGAACATTGCATCCAACATCAATCAGTTCAAACAAATCATTACACAAAAAGACGAACTCAAGAAAATCAAAACTGATACTCAATCTGTTTTGGATAAAATCAAAAAAGAAAGAGAAGATCTATTGAATGAATCTAAGATACAAAATGATGAATTAGTTCGTGTCCAAAAAGAACAAGACAAAATAGAAAAAGAAATTCAGCAAGAACGATTACGAATTGAGACCGTTCAAGAATCTCAAAAATCCGGTCTGCATGAAAAGATTGAATCGCTAAAAGAATTTAGGAAAAAAGAAACAGAATTAGAAAATACCAAAAATCAATTTAATAAAATTCAGCAAGATTTAGAAAAAGAAAAACAGATCCTGGAAGATGAGTCCGCTCAGCAAAAGAAGAACCTCACTAAACTACAGTCAGAAAAGGCATCACTAGAGTCAACCCAGGCCGAATACGATTCTATTCTGATGCAGATAGAAAACGAAAAGCAAGACATCGCAGCCAACACCAAGTTGCAGGTGGAAAGACTGCCAAAGCTTTTG
>JAJCXK010000052.1 GCA_029263475.1 Candidatus Nitrosopumilus sp. | reverse complement strand
TTCCATCGGAGCTTGAGTATGCGGAAGGATACAAAGCCAGAATGGCAGTACTCGAAGAGAAGATGAAGCCAATCGAAGGAGCAGGCGGAAACAGTTCTGACGGAAGCGCAAAGAAAGAAAACTACGAAGATCCAGATTAAGTGTTCAACTGATTGTGAAAAAAGTAAGTATTTTTTTTCCAATGTGTCAAAACCATTCAGAAAAGCACATATAGTTAAAATTCATCATTTTAACAATGGCTCTACAATATAGGGAAGAAGTAGAGAGTTCTCAAGACATACCTGTTCAAGACATACCTGTTCAAGACGAAATGAAGTATACTGCCCATCAGAGTACATCCTCAGAGGTGATAACATCTGTGGAAAAAATGAAGAAAGGTATAGATCAAACAATAAAGGCAATTGAAAATGCACACAACACAACATATGAAATGAAAGTTTCAACAGATGAAATGAAGACTGCATTGGCCAGGAAAAAAGGTGAAATGGAGAAGTTGGAAGAGAAGTTGGAAGATACGAAAAAGCAAGCAGAGTTAGACAATCGAAAAGTATCAGAAATAAAGATAGAAATTAACAAAATAAACATCGCAATAGAAAAGATAAGAGAAGTTGAACAGAACTTGGATCAGAAATACCTTGAACGATCACAAAATGAACTAATTGATACCCTTGTCAGAATAACTTCAGAGGCCGAAAAAGCACAAAGTAATCTCAACGTAACAAAAAAAATAGAAGAAATCACTTTGAAAAAGCTAGAGAATGTTGGAGATAGCTTTAATCAATTAAAAATACACACTTTAAACAAAATAGATGAAACTGAAAAAGTCATATCTAATGTAGCCATGGCCACACAGCAAATCATCAAATCATACGAAGAGATAACAGCCGTTTCAAAGGAACTGTTTAGATCAGCCACAAGTACGACTACAGAATTAAAAGAAGGCGGTAACTACGAATTGGAAGAAATCCAACAGTACTAAAAAAATTTTGGCTTCAAAGTATAGATTCAAGAGTATCATGAAGACAAACGTAAATTTTCACATAGTGTAATGAAATATTTAAACTAGAGTTATTCAGAACTAGCAAATAAGAATAAAATGTCAATAAACACAATTGAAAAAAATAAACAAGAAAATGTAGATTTGTTGCAAATTGAGCAGTTTTCAGACATAGATACATCAGAAAAAGAGATCGTGGTGATAGAACCAAACAGTACGATTGCAATCACAATACGTAAATTTCTCATCAAAATAGGTTTTGAAAATATTCACATATGCAAGGAATCAAACGAAGGTTTACAGATATTCTCGCATTTCATAAGTGACGATATGAGCATTCCAGTAATAATAGACAGTGAGTCAAACAAGAATACCAAAAAAATGATAAAAGAGATACTGGAAATTCAGCCCAACGCAAGAGTGATAGTCACAACCGCAAAAGAAAAAACGAATCCCGAAATATTGAAGTTAATCAACATGGGAGTGTCATCCATACTGTACAAGCCAATTGTCTTTGAAGATTTGAGAAAATCTTTTTCTGATATGGGTGAAGAAGAGGCCACTCCTGAGCAGTTTGAAAAGCTAGATCGTCTTCAAAAGCAGATCCATGAATTAGAGTCTCGGCCTCAAACAGATCCCCCACAAGTAGTCCCAGAGCAGGTAGAAGAAGAGGATAAGGATAAAGACTTTGAATCGCTCTTGGCATCATACAGGCAAATAACAGACAACAGATTCAGAGACATTAACAAGATAGAAGCATCACAAGCAGACAAAATAATAAAAAGTGCACTAAATGACAAAACCATAATTTTAGATAAAGAGATATCAGAAGCAGCATGCAACCAATGCAGATCCACAAACATCACATACACGTCAGAATGTCCACAGTGTCACGGAATCAATTTCAAACAAAAAGATCTTGTAGAACATTATGATTGTGGGGAGATTTATCCTAAAGAGTCAAACTACAAAACATGTCCCAAATGCAACAAGCAAATAGGTTCTGTAGGAACAGACTACAGGGAATTTGCAGGATACCATATTTGTTCCAGCTGCAACGAGCGATTTAGCAGACCGTTGTTCAAATTTTCTTGTTTTAATTGTGGTAATAGTTTTATTGACGTAATGGCATCATGGAAAAAAAGTAAACTATACAAGATTCGAAATTAAAAAAATAAATCAAATATTATTCCCATGGAGCACCTTTCTTTACAATAGCACGTAGAAATGCTCTAACGTTGATCATCTTAAGATACGGCCTATAGAAGAAAGTCATCAGAGGTGCAAGATAAAGGAGTTTGAGATTACTTGCCTTTCCAGAGTATAACGTTGCAAATAGAAAGATAGTCACTTCCAGTATTATGAATAAAGACATTACCAATGTGAAAGGATAAACCAAAACATGCAGGTTATCCCCCATTAACATGATGATGGAGATTATTCCAAGTACAGTAAGCCCTATTGGGAAAAGCAGGCTTATCAGCACATCCAACACAAACATATCAATAAAAGAAATCTTATCTTTCAACGGAAATTTGGATGAGAGTATATTCTTGTTCTTAGACAACGTTTGGAATTGTCCATACGCCCAACGATTTCTCTGTATTATCCACGAGGACCAATCAGCAGGACAATAAGTGTACGCTATGGAATCAGGAACAAAACGAATTTTACCACGAGTTTTCCTGAATTTCAAAGTTAGGTCAAAATCTTCAGTAAGCGTATCCTTGTCAAAAGTATGAACGTCTTTGATAAGGTCCTTCTTGAATATTCCAAAAGCACCAGATATGACCAACAGTATTTGAAATATAGAAGTAAATCTTCTTCCCAGTTCAATGGCAATCATGTATTCATATTTCTGGAATTTGGTCAGAAGATTATCAACACCGCCATCACCTGCAAGGATCTTAACATTTCCAGAGAACGCCACAGTTTTTTCATCATCAAAATATTGAGACGTGTTTTTTAACGCATCCTTGTCTAACAAGGTGTCACCATCCATGCACAGCACGTAATCACCAGTAGCATAGTTGATTCCGTGATTCAATGCAGATGCTTTTGAGCTTTTTGCAGGAGGTAAAGGGGCATCGCGATGGATTAATTTTATCAGGCCTTTCTCGGCAAACGAATTTGCAATAAACCAGGTATTATCTTTTGAACCATCATCAATTACAATGATCTCTTTGTTGGGGTAATCTGTTGCAAGTGCGGATTCTATGGATTCTTTTATCCCAAGTTCTTCATTGTGTGCAGGAATTAGGATGGTAATTTTTTTGTTAGACATCATCACAGTGTGTAAACTTTTACGGGCTCTAACAACAAAGTGAACGGCGAAAAATATGATTTTAAACGTACCACGAGTGTAATCAAAGAAGATTGGAAATATCATTATAATTATTGAGATCATCGGGATCACCGCAAAGTCATGATAGAGCCAATCCACGAATGATTCTCCAGATATCCTCAATGTACCATAGTCCCTCAATGGAACATTCGCAAAGGATTTTTCAGTAGTTTTATCGTATATGACTATTGTATCATATTTTTCAATATCTGCATCTTTGAGCAGGTATCGGTTGTCACCAGCATTTACGTGTAATTTTCCTAGTTCAATAGAACTATCCGAGTTGTCACATGTGAAATTAGACGCGGATGAAACCATGCAAGCTACAAGGTTGGGTCCAGGTGAAAACACACTGTTAGACTTGATCGTTGAAACATACTCGTCTTCATCATAATCTAGCGAGAAATTCTCAACGGTGATTAGAGACGTTAGGCCAATACTTTGTGTAATTACTTGTCCATATGCAGTAATATCATTCAGACCCACGAAAAACCCAGTATTTTTTGTTATTTCTTGAGATTGTAATTTTGGCTCCTGAATCACGTTAAAACTAGATGTCAAGGAATTCCAGGCTCTGTTAAACGGAGACATAACATCCAGGGCATCATACAAGACTATCTTTGCATATGGTCGTTCCAAGAAATGATCATGTATAATGACAATGTTGTTTTGCCGGGTATCAATTTCGTTTAGTAGGTATTTACTCCGAAGGACATTTTCATTTATTTTTCCAAGATACGTTCCACCATTATCATACTCTCCCAGATAATCACCAGTGTTTCCATCATACTTGAAAATGTCACCATAAGTACCGCCCATGACATACAAATTTCCATCATGACCAAATCTTATTTCTCGAAGTTCCGTCAGGCCGTCTTTTCCAGGATTTGCAAATATACCATTAGAACTTCCAGACATAGAGAAACTAGAAATAGTATTATCACCATAATTAATAACCAGAATTGATTTTCCATCAGGAGTCAGAGTTAGATCTGTAGGATAGTGTAAGGCAATGTTTTCCGTAAAGAAATCATCAACGTATACATCTCGAATTACATCATAAACCAGTACTTCATCAGAAGCCGGGTTACTTGCAAAGAGGTATTTTCCATCCTTATCAAAAACAATGCTTCTCAATCCAATGTTTGATGAATCTTCGGTTATGGGATTGGAAGGTTCTGTAAACACACTTAGCAACTGCCCCAATTGTATGTCATACTGGTACACCCGATTATCGTTTTCATTAATCATATAGAGATTGGAATTTGGGCCAAATGTTATCCCTCCAGGTCTTATCAGATCACCAGTGTCCTGAATAAAACTCTCCAAGACATTTGTTTGGGGCACATATTTGAGAATTTCGTTGTTGTTGTTGTTTGAAATAAATAAAACATCATCTTTCATGGCAAGTCCTTGTGGTTTTTGTAATATGCCATTACCCGAGATAATGTCCACATCAGATGCAATTTCTTGTTTTACATCATATGCAATAATCTTGTTATTCATACTGCTACTAACATATAGAATGTGATTTGCATCGTCAAAAATCAAGCCTTCAGGACCATCCAATCCTTCAGTACCAGACAACAACAAAGTAAATTCCTCAGAATTTAGATCATAAGATAAAACTTCATTTGCATCAAACATGCTTACGTACAAAATACTTTCACCACCAAAAGCCAGACCATGCGGAGAATTTTGTAATTTGATTTGATTTAGAAATGAGCCGGTTTCTGCATTGTAGTGCAATATTTGGTTTGTGCCCTGACTCGCCACATACAAATTGCCAAATCCATCCAATACACTTCCTGTAGGTCTAAGTAACTCATGATCTCTACTTTTAATGAATTCATCAATAAATGCACCACTTCCCAAATCATAACGTAAAATTCTATTATTATCATAGCTACTCACGTAAAGATGATCTTTGTAAACTGACAGCCCCATGGGATTGCTGATTCCGGATGTATTCTGAGATGCGAAGATATCGATAAAGTCTCCAGTGACACCATTAAACCTAAAAATTTTATCATTGCTGCCAACATAGAGGTTGCCGTCAGGACCAAACGTGAGATATGATGGACTGTGTAGTTGATCATTTTCGGTACTTACGACAACATCAGAGAACAGGCCAGTGACACCATCGTATCTTAGAATTTCATTTCTGAGATTATCTGATACGTATATCTCACCGTCAGGACCAGCTATAGAATTTTCTCTACTAATCAGTGCACGATCAAAGGAGACGGTGAGTTTACCTAAACTCTTTCCAGTATCCTCATCATAGCAAAATATATCATTCGTTAGATAACTACTAGCACAGATTTGCCCATTAAATAATTCAAGGTGCTTTGGCTGATATAGAGCAGACGATGCATCAGTGACAAATTTTTCAATTAAAGACCCATCATCGTTAGTAATCTTAACTTTTAGAATCTCATTTGTTTGACTACTAGCGATGTAGAGGTTGCCGTCAGGACCAAACGTGATTCCTTTTGGAGAATTGATTTCATCTGAATCTGAAAACACATCTTCAAACGTCCCATCCGGAGCGTATCGAAGAACCTCGTCGGTGTTTCCGCTG
>JAJCXK010000051.1 GCA_029263475.1 Candidatus Nitrosopumilus sp. | reverse complement strand
AGGTTCAAGATATTCAAGAGATGACAGAGGTTCAAGATATTCAAGAGATGACAGAGGTTCAAGATATTCAAGAGATGACAGAGGTTCAAGATATTCAAGAGATGACAGAGGTTCAAGAGATGACAGAGGTTCAAGATCATCTTCAGGAAGAGAATCCCGTAAAGATAGTTCTAGTTCCAGAAAACCAAGAAGTGACAAATTTCTAAGAAAACAGGAAAGCTTCTATTCAAATGGTTCAGACAAATTTTATGAAACAATTAAAGAAAAATTATATGAAATCTTGGGTGGAAAAACTTGCTCTAGTTGTGGATTTAAGGATGAGAGGGCCTTAGGGATTAGTCCAATATCTGACACTGGTAATTCTGGTAATGATGGGCGCGGGGGTGATGCTGCTTCATGGGGAAAATATATCTCTGCACCTGATCTTGCTCGAGAAGAATTGAATGTATTTTGCCTAAATTGTAATGAAATCCGAGAACCCGTGTCAAAACCAACAAAAGATAGATCAAATTCAAAAAAGAGTAAATATTTTCCTCGGTGATTGGTAGAATCACACTTGAGAATTCATTAACACTTTAATTATAATTATTTCAAAACATGGGTATGGAAAGTGACTTTAATGCACTGGGAATATCTCTTATTGTCATAGTTGGAATTGTAACTCTGTATGCCGCATTAGGCCTATAGGCTTACTCTTTGACTACCTCTACAACATGTTGGAGAATTTTAGTCGAAACCAGGTTGTGTTCTTTATCAATTACTGACTGAATGAAATCTGCAAATTTTTCCACACCTTCTTCGTCTTTGAGCAAAATACTGTGGGCTGATTTGTCTTTTAGTGAAATTACTAGTTCATTTTTTATCACGTTTAGGATTCCTGTGATGAATGTCTCTTTTCCTTCCTTGATGAAAATTAGGGCTGCCAACTTCTGTGCCTCATATTTGTCATCACATACGATATTGATTTTCATTTGTTCTCAAAAAGAAACTGTTCTATCTGGCTTTTTGCTTTTTCTCTTTTTTCCTGATGAACTGCAAGAAACTCGTTGATCTTTTCAATTAAAATTGCTTTTAGCTCGCCTGAAAGTAGTTTTCCCGATTTATAATCGTCATAAATTATTTTTAGTTTGTGGTCATCAGGTTCAAAAAATATTCTTAGATATTGGTATGAAACATCGATGTCTGGATTTCCTCCAAGTTTTCTGTGCTGTTCCATATCTGACTGCCCTCCTGAAAATGCAAATTTGTTAATTTTCTTTTTTACGACATTTGGAGCATCAGTTGTGTATATGGTACCTTTTTCATTTGATGCCGACATCTTTCCTCCCGGTCCTTCCAAACCTGGAATCATTATGTTGTGAATCAATGCAGGCTTTTGTTTTCCGATCTTTGGTGCAATGTCCCTTGTCAATCTAAAGTGAGGATCTTGGTCTACGCCCAATGGAATTAGAACTGGTTTATCTTCAATAAAGCATGGGGCAGATTGCAGTGATGTGTAAAAAATCATGCCAATGTTTGTTTCATTTGTAAATCCAAATGTCGCTTTTGTATTGGAGAAATTAATTTTCTTTGCCACTTTGGCTGCAATTGGATAGAGAGTCTGGATGTTTCTAGTGTTGATAATAATTTTTGTTTTTTCTGGATTGAAACCTAATGCGATAAAGTCCAACGCATTCTCGTACGCAAATTTGTTTGTCTCCTCCAAAGTGAGGTTTGATTTTGAATAGAATTTCTCATCATCTGTAAGCTGAAAATACAAATTGACATCAAATTTCTCTTGTAACCATTTTGCGAACATCCATGGAACCAAATGCCCGATATGGGTGTGGCCTGATGGACCTCTTCCTGTATACAAAAAGAATTTGTTACCTTTTTCATATTCATCAAGAATTCTGTTCATTTCCCTGTGGGAGAAAAAAATACCCCTTCTGAGCATAAAATAATCCTCACCCGTATTTTTCTTAATTCTTTCAAGCAGTTCTGAAGATATCTTATCAGTACCAAATTTCTTGATTAGCTTGTCATAGTCAATGTTGCCTTCAACATGCCATGGAGTTACGATAAAGTCATCAGCAGACATTCCTCTTGACTTAGGTTAAGGTTTAAAAAGTCTTTTTCGAATTCTTTGCTGTTGTCTCAGGTTTTCCATGATATTGAAAAAAAAATTATCACTTCATTACGAGATGATCCAAAACAGTCTCCTGAAACGCTAGAAAAATCCACGCAACTTTCACCTGATCAAATTAGAAGGGGCATTGAATGGCTCAAGCTAAAAGATTTGGCAATTGTCACCGAATCAAAAGCAAGTATAGTTAGTTTAGGTAAAAATGGCATTGAGTCTTTTGAAAAAGGATTGCCTGAAAGAAGACTGTTGACTTTGTTAAAAGATGGACCTAAAAAATTATCTGTCTTGCAGGACGAACTAGGTTCTGTTTTTGGACCTTCAATGGGATTAGCTAGAAAAAATAACTGGGTTGAGACATTCGCTGATCAAATTTCTCTCAAAAATTCGCCTTTTGAACTTCCTGGCGAAAAAACTCTTCAGCTTATAGGATATGAGAAATTGTCTCTAGACAAAATCGATGATGATGATTTATCAACACTATTGAAAAGACCTGACTTTATTGTCGAGGATATTGCAAAAACCAAAGAAATCATCTTGTCTGATTCCGCAAAATCTTTGAAACTTTCAGATTCTTCTGGAGAGATTGACGTTGAGGCAAAAGTTCCCGAGATCTTTGTTGCAAGAACTCATCCATTAAAAGACACCATTGATGAAATACGTGAAATATTTGTCACGCTTGGTTTTTCAGAAATTCTTGGAAACATGACCCAGTCAAGCTTTTGGAACTTTGATGCCCTGTTTACTCCACAGGATCATCCTGCAAGGGAATTACAAGATACGTTTTATCTGGATGGCATCTCTGCCAAGAAAATTGGAACGCCTGATCAAATCAGAAAGGTTTCTGAATCCCATAAGAAAAACTGGCGATATCAATGGGATATCAACGAAGCACGAAAAATGGTTTTAAGGACCCACACTACATGCGTAACCATCAAACATCTGGCCGAAAACAAGCCTGACGAGGCGCGAATTTTCTCG
This sequence comes from Candidatus Nitrosopumilus sp., assembly GCA_029263475.1. GTDB lineage: Archaea > Thermoproteota > Nitrososphaeria > Nitrososphaerales > Nitrosopumilaceae > Nitrosopumilus. The sequence continues at coordinate 54,856 of JAJCXK010000051.1, read as the reverse complement.
TTGGGAAGGGTGTTTCGAAACGAAAAAGTCAGCTATAAGCACCTCGTAGAATTCAATCAAATAGAAGGCATTGTGGTTGGAAAGGACGCCAACTTGAGAAATCTGATGGGCATTCAACGTGAATTTTACAAACGAATTGGGATCACAAAAATAAAATTTTGGCCAACGTTTTTTCCGTATACCGAACCCTCTCTGCAGACAATGGTGTACAATGAAAAACTGGGAAAATGGATTGAGTTGTTTGGCATGGGTATTTTCAGACCTGAAGTAACAAAGCCGCTTGGCATTACCCAACCTGTTTTAGCCTGGGGTGGGGGCATTGAAAGAATTGCAATGCTAAAGTATGATTTAGACGATGTAAGGGAATTCTACAATAATAATCTGGGATGGCTAAGGAGCAATACAAAATGCCAGTAGTTGAGCTGTCTTATTCTCGCCTTCAAAAGCTGGTTGGCAAGGTATCCAAAAAACAAATCTCTGAATTCTTGCCATTTCTTGGATTGGACATAGAGTCTGAAGACAACGACGAAGTCAGAATAGAGTATAGTCCAAACAGGCCTGACTATTCTACTGACTTTGGAATTGCATTGGGACTGCAAGGATTGCTTGGGATCAAAACTGGATCTGTGAAATTCAACATAAAAAAATCAAACAAGTTTTCAATTTCTGTAAAACCTGAGGTATCAAAGATACGACCTTTTGTAACTGGAATAGTTGCAAGACATGGAAAAATTGATGATAGGACTCTCAAGCAGCTGATCACCATGCAGGAAGATCTTCATTTTGGAATAGGGAGAAAGAGAAAAAAATCTTCGATTGGTATTCATGATTTGGACAATATTTCATTTCCTTTGGTTTACACCACCGTTGATAGAAATCACAAATTTGTACCACTAAACTCTGAAGATGAGGTTGCGATTTCGGAGATTTTGACAAGTACTGATGTTGGAAAAGATTACGGTTCGCTACTTGGGCAATCAGCACAAGTTCCTCTAATTGTTGACAATAATCAAAACACCGTATCTTTCCCCCCGATCATCAATGCTGCAGTCACAACTGTCACTACAAAAACAAAGAATCTCTTCGTAGAGGTAACTGGAATCAACAAGGAAGATGCTGAAGACATGCTTGCAGTTGTAGCCACAATTTTGCAAAGTGCTGGATTTGCATTGGAATCTATTAAAATATCTGGGGCAAAAAATTCTTCACCAAAACTTGGTGCCAGAAAACTGACTGTCAACTCTTTGCTAGTCAACCAGATACTTGGACTGGATCTTAAAGCCTCTAAAATTATTTCATGCCTTAAAAAATCTCGATTAGATGCATCATCCAAAGGGGTCAACATAGTATGCACAATTCCTGCATATCGTTTTGACATTTTTGGACCCCTGGACTTGGTAGAGGAAGTTGCTTTGGGATATGGAATTCAAAACCTTGAACCTACCATGTCACCATCACAAACGATAGGAAAAACAAATCCTGTATCGTTGCAACTAAAATCATTGGACAGAATGATGATTGGGTTGGGGTACCTTGAAGCTCTGAATTCAAGTCTGACTAGCAAAAGAGTGTTGTATGACATGACAAACAGAGATTCTGCAAAAATTATCTCCGTGTTGGATTCAAAAAGTCAAGAGCACACAATTTTACGTGACTCCATACTTCCTGGATTGCTGGAGAATCTCTCAAAGAACATTCATGAATCTTATCCTCAAAGGATGTTTGAAACTGGAACCGTTTTTGAAACTGGTAATCCGATAACTGAAAAAATTAGCTTTTCTGGAATTAGTGCTCACAAGGATGCAAACTTTACTGAAATAAAATCTATAGTTCAATCTGCACTTAATGTTGGCTTTGGAATTAAAGTTGAAACAAAAACATCATCTGATCCTACATTTGAAAAAGGCCACTGCGCATCAATCATTCTAAACGATGTGTCAATTGGAATTATTGGAAAAATCAATTCGACAATTGTTGAAAAATACAAAATCCGTGTACCCGTGGTTGGTTTTGAGCTATCCTTATCTGATTCAATTCTCAAAACTGCAAATTAGTTCGTTTTAAAAAAACTGATTTATAAAAAAACATTTCCTCAATGGTTTTTAGTAGGAGTGGGTTCACTGTTAAACGCCCAAGAGCAGGCATGCAGACGGATTGGGATGATGATGATCGTAATGATACCAATGATTTCTAGTTCACCCAGGCATGCTACATTATGGGCAACCCCGGGTTCAGAACGCGAGGAGGCGTATGGCTATGACCTATGATTTTGTGCGAGTCAGACCCGGGGAACATCATCTACTTTGAAAACCATTAAAGGTCCAAAATATTGCAGACAATGAAATGACAAACTATTGGTTGGCAAAGCAAGAGCCTAGCGGTCCTCGCGGATACAACTTTGAGCAGCTAAAAAAGGAAAAGACAACAGTATGGGATGGAGTTCACAACAACCTTGCATTAAAGCATATGAGGGGGATGAAATCCGGTGATCTTGTCTTGTTTTACCATACTGGTAAGGAAAGACAAGCTGTGGGAATCATGCAGGTTACTTCAAAGCCCTACCCAAATCCAAAAGAAGATGTAGAACGTTTTATTGTGGTGGATGTGAAATACAAAAAATCATTGAAACGTCCTGTCACTCTCGTTGAGATGAAGGATGAAGAAAAGTTCAAGGATTGGGAGTTGATCAGAATTTCAAGACTGTCAGTAATGCCCGTACCTGAGATCATTTGGAATAGGATTATTGAGATTTCTCAAACCTAAATTCAATAGGTTTATTGATATAGTCGATTTGTTTAATTGAATCATGGCAACAGCTTATGTTTTAATAAACTGTGAACTAGGTTCTGAAGAAGCTATCATACAACAACTAAAGGGCTTAGAAGGTGTTAAGGAAGTTCATGGAACTTTTGGCGCATACGATATTTTGGCCAAGATCGAATCTGACACTGTTGAAAAACTTAGAGAAACAATTACTTGGAAAATCAGGAAAATTGAAAAGATTCGTTCTACTCTTACCCTGATGGGTATTGAAGGTCAAACATAACACCTTTTTTTCTTAACATGATCCTGCATTTTATTTTCGTAGTACAAGAGGAAGAGCGTGAGAAACGCCAATTTGAGTTTGAGTATGTCAAAAAAATGAGCAAGTTTTACAAGGTTTGGCTAAAAGAAAAGTTTGGCAATGACTATGAGGTACAATGTGATGAAATGGTCACATCGCCCAGAGGTATATTTCAACGTCTTGATACCCATGTACTTGTACGTGATCATGAACAAAGGGGAAAGGACATCTATCATTTCTACTTGACTCACTTCAAGCCCTGGTGGACTGATTGTACCTGCGAAGGATATCATGCTGAAAATTTTGGAATGGTATTCTGGCAAACTCCAAAGGAGCCCAATGATACGCTATTTCTTGCAGAAAAAAACTGTACCACCGTGTCCCATGAATTGATTCACGAGCAATTGAGAATTGCCGGACACAAAAAATTCATACATGACGTTCATGATGTATGGACCAAGCATTTCTATGAGCAACTGGAGTTTGATCAGTATGGCGAAGATTTTCAAAAAACTGATGGCAAGCCTGTGTTTCTTACGATGAATACTTCGCAATTAGACTTGTAAAATAAATTTAATTTTTAGCATTTTGTAACTGAATAAATATTGTTTTCAAAGTTTGCTGTTTTGAAGTTCAACATGTTTTCAGGATCATCTTCCCTTGATTTGCTCAGGGTCTCTAGTTCTACCAGTGCTTCTGTTCTAAAACCTACTGATGATCCATAGATTCCATCAGTCAACATGGTTCCGTGATCTCCTTTTTTGATGTCATCAACCATATCATAAAATTTGACTGTCTCTTTTTTGTTTACTGGATTTCCGGTTGCCTTGTTTTGTGCAACTGCAATGTACATTCCGTTATTTTTAATTGCAATTGGAATCTTGTGATTCTTGTCTGATGCTCCTGGTATTGTATCGTTAACTATGACTTCACACTTGTGATATATGCTTGATACGTATGCAAAGAATCTATATTGGGCATATTTCCCTGCTGCATCCTCTTGACAATCGACAAAAACCTTGTGCAATAATTCCAAGGCGTCATCATTCATACTTTGAAGTCTGTCATCAATTCTTCCTCTTTCGAGAAGTTCTGATTTGCATTCTTTTGCAATCAGTACCAGAATAAAGTCTGGGAGATTGTAATTTTTGAGGGTTGTGACAAATGCTCCTGCTTGCGACATGCCAAACTTCGGGAATCCCTTATTGACCATAACTATACCTCAAGCTAGAAAATTTACAAATGCTAAACACTGCATAAAAATAACAACTTTTGGCTTATAATTGTTGAGAATTTTCATGCGTATTAAAGTGATTTTCTTAATTTTTTAATTGTAAATATTAAATTCGGGACTATTTTACCATCAATTGTGGAAATTAACACTACTGCTAAACCCATCTCTGATGTATATCTGAAATTAAAAGAAAATATTGCAAAGTATCGAAATGTGACAGAAGGCCCTCTTACCCTTACTGAGAAAATTCTATCTGGACATTTTCATAAAATTGATGATAGCCGTTTTACTGGTGGAAAAGACTATGTATTTCTAAAGCCTGACAGGGTTGCATTGCAAGACGTCACAGGACAGATGGTGATGCTTCAATTCATGCAGGCTGAACTCAGTCAAACTTCATTGCCTACAACTGTTCACTGTGATCATCTGATTCGAGCTGAAGTTCAGGGTGATGTCGACATGAAAGTCTCCCTTGATGAAAATAGTGAGGTCTTCAAGTTTCTGCAGTCAGCTTCTGCAAAATACGGATGTGGCTTTTGGAAACCCGGTGCCGGAATCATTCATCAGGTAGTATTGGAAAACTATGCATTTCCTGGAGGGTTGATGATTGGTACTGATTCTCATACTCCTAATGCAGGCGGGCTTGGAATGATTGCAATAGGGGTTGGCGGATTGGATGCGGCTGAAACCATGGCCGGTCTGCCTTGGGAATTACTTTATCCAAAAAAGATTGGTGTCAAGCTAACTGGAGAACTCAGCGGATGGACTGCTCCCAAAGACATTATCCTAAAAGTTGCAGATGAACTGACCGTGTCTGGTGGCACAAATGCGATAGTTGAATATTTTGGTCCCGGAACAAAGTCCATTAGTTGTACGGGTAAGGCAACCATTGCAAATATGGGTGCAGAAATTGGCGCAACATGTTCGGTCTTTCCATATGATGAAAGAATGGAGACCTATCTGAAATACACCAACAGATCTGACATTGCAGAACTTGCAAACCAAAACAAGGAATCACTTGTTGCAGATCCTGAGGTTGAGGCAAGTCCTGAAAAGTACTTTGACAGGGTAATTGAAATTAATCTGTCTACCTTGGAACCGCATATCGTTGGACCTCACACTCCTGATCTGGCAAGAACTATTTCTGAACTATCTGGTGATGTTGAATCAAAAGATTATACTGATCCAATTTCTGTTGCATTAATTGGAAGTTGCACAAATTCATCTTATGAGGACATGTCAAGGGCTGCAAGTTTGGCAGAGCAGGCAAAGTCCAAAGGAGTCCGAGCAAAGATTCCATTATTAGTAACGCCTGGTTCTGAACAGATTCGAGGAACCATTGAGCGAGACGGGCAGATGGATTCCCTAAAAGACATCGGTGCAACAGTATTGGCAAATGCCTGCGGTCCGTGCATTGGTCAATGGAACAGGCCTGAATTAGAAAAAGATCAACAAAATACAATTGTTACAACATTTAACAGAAATTTCCCTGGACGAAATGACGGACGCAGGAACACTCTGAACTTCATTGGCAGTCCTGAAATGATAATCGCGTTGGCGTTGGGAGGAAAGCTCTCCTTTAATCCATTAACTGATGATTTGACAGCAGCTGATGGAACAAAGTTCAAGCTAGAACCCCCAAAGCCTGCCCCTGAGGTTCCTGAGGATGGGTTTGTGATTCCTGAGGGAACCTTTATCGTACCACCTGCAGATTCTGGCAATGTTGAAGTAGCCATTGATTCTCAAAGCAAAAGGCTGCAGCGTTTGGAACCTTTTTCAAAATGGGATGGTAAAGACTTTGAGGAAATACCCATCATGGTAAAGGCCAAGGGAAAGTGTACAACTGATCATATATCTCCTGCAGGTGCATGGCTTTCACTTCGTGGACATTTGGATAACCTCAGTGACAACATGCTATTGGGTGCAGTCAACGCATTCAATGATCAGGTTGGTCAGGGTAAGAATATCCTCAATGATAAACTGGAATCCTTTTCAAGCATTGCTAGGCAATACAAGGAAAAGCAGATGAGATGGGTGATCATAGGTGACAATAATTACGGTGAAGGCAGCAGCAGGGAACACGCTGCCATGACTCCTCGTTATCTTGGATGCGCAGCAGTAATCACAAAAAGCCTGGCAAGAATTCATGAAACCAATTTGAAAAAACAAGGTGTACTCGCATTGACATTTGATAATCCTGATGATTATGAAAAGATTCTTGAAGATGACAAAATCAGTCTAGTTGATTTGGATGGGTTGGAACCTGGCAAGCATGTAAAATGCATTGTTTCACATGCTGATGGAAACAAAGATGAAGTCATGTTAAAGCATTCTTACAACAAGTCACAAATCAAATGGTTCAAGGCAGGTTCTGCACTGAACGTTTTGAGAAACAAATAATCCTTTTTGCTGTTGGACTTTATATGATCCTGGTGTTGATTCATATGAGATTAACATGTGTGTTTTCTGATTTCCATCAAGGATGAATTCCATGAATTTTCTGCACAAAAGATTTGCTGTGTCAAAAAAAAGAACACAGCCCATACAAAATCCCGGTTGGTTTCCTTTAGAGCGCTTCGGACTCATGGGGTAGAGGTGGACTAGTTCTGATATCTAATGGGATACAATAGCACATATGCGTATGTGTGACTCGATGGTTAGCTGTCATATGCACAGCTTAGCGGTTGTTATCTTCTTTAATACATGAGAAAATTCATGAAAACACTTTTCCAAGATATACCAAAATTAAGTTATTTTTCAGAAAAATTCCTGAAAATGACGGAAATTAAAACCAACAAAGCAACCCTTGTTTCAATCTATTTACAAACTCGATGCGGAGGTAGACACTCATGATAGCAATGTGTGAAAGATGCTATAGTCTAACAGAAGGTCTTGTCCTGACAGAAGTTGAAGGGACGATAAGCAACCCCATGGGTGTTTCTTTGGTCTTGTTATGCGAACAGTGCAGAAGAGAGGAACTAGTCTCTGATACCGAAAAGAAATGCTATCTCTCTTGTGCTGCAAATCCCAAATTGGTATTAAATCTGAAAAACTAGCTAATCTGATTGCCAGGTTAACTCTGAATATTTTGAACATCAATCCAATAGGGACGTGGGGCCGACCGGAATTGAACCGGCGACCTACGGGTCACTACAGCTCCAAACTTACATCATCCGTGAGTCAGTTTAGCTTAGTTAACCTTTGGAGCCCTTAGCGGTGATCTTTTTCGTAGACACTGTCGCCCTACCAGGCTAGGCTACGACCCCACAGACATGGATGAAACGGACTTGAATTTTAAGTTATTTTTTAATCAAGATTTATTTGCAATAATTCTCAGTCTGTAACAGATATCAATTATGGTAAAAAAAATCTACTTAGTATTGGGTGCCATTCCGGTAATTGCGGCCCTCTTACTTGTAACGCCCTTGCTGCTAAAAAATGAAATCCCTACAAGTGCGGCAAATTACACTGATCACGTTGAGATTGAATATACAAAGCATCAGCTGAAAAAAATATCCAATGGAATTACTGAACGAGTAGGCGCACAAAAGACTGAAATTCTCTACATAAAAAATGACGGTGATACAAAATACTCTGTTACTGATCAGGGTTACCTGAAACCTGATGTCCGCTCAAAGATGGATGATGCAAAGCTCAACAAGATCAAAGCACTGATAAAAGAAACTGGTTTCATCGCAATCCCCTCAGAGTCTTTTAAAATCATGGACAATGCAACTGAATATCAAAAGTCAAATGTCAAGGTTACTCTCAATGGGCAAGTCAATCAAGTTCATTGGCCGCAACAAAATGTGACAACTGGTTTCATTCCTCCAATCATCACCATGGTGGAAACCGAGCTTGACTTGATCATGTCCGAATTTAGTGAATAGATACAAATAGTGATGGGGAAAAATTAGAACATGATTTCGTTGTCTGGTGAACGACAAAATGCCAAGGGAATTATTGCTGATAAAATAAATTCAACTGATACCGTTCGAGGTACCTCTACTGTTAAACGTGGCTTTGCTCACATGCTAAAAAATGGAGTCGTGATGGATGTTACTACCGTGGAACAAGCTCAGATTGCAGAAGAGGCAGGTGCAGTATCTGTGATGGTGTTGGACAAGCTCCCATCTGAGGTAAGAAAGGCAGGCGGGGTTGCACGACCTGCAAGTATCAAAATTATTGAGGAAATTATGGATGCCGTAACGATTCCGGTAATGGCCAAGTGCAGAATCGGACATGTCAGTGAGGCATTGGTATTACAAGAGACAGACGTTGACATGATTGATGAATCTGAAGTGCTGACACCTGCTGATGAGTTTCGTCACATCTGGAAATGGGATCTTCCTACACCTGTTGTTAACGGTGCAAGATCTTTGGCTGAGGCTCTGAGAAGAATTGAGGAAGGCGCATCAATGATCCGAACAAAGGGAGAACCTGGAACCGGTAACGTTGCAGAGGCCATCAAACATATCAAAAAAGTCAATGATGAACTAAGAACAGTAAAGGCAATTTATGATTCTGGAGATAACCAAGATTTAGTCCGAATCGCAAGGGAGTTCAAGGTATCCTATGACATTGTAGAGCAGACCGGAAAACTTGGAAGGTTGCCTGTAGTGAATTTTGCTGCAGGTGGAATTGCAACTCCTGCGGATGCTGCATACCTGATGTCCCTTGGATGTGATGGCATCTTTGTGGGATCTGGAATTTTTCATTCTGATGATGCAAAAGACAGAGCCAGGGCAATTGTCTTAGCTACTACTTTTTGGAACGAGTCTGACAAGGTAAAGGAGGCCCAAAAAATGATTGATGAAAGACAATCCATGCTGGGACTTGATGTTAGCACATTGGAATTACGCATGCAAGATCGTGGAGGTTCTGCATGAGTATTACAATAGGTGTTTTATCCGTACAGGGGGATGTCTATGAAAATATCCTGTCTACTAAAGCCGCAATTGACGAATTAGGGATTGATGGCAAGGCAATTGAGGCAAAGACTCCTGATGAAATTTCTTCTTTAGATGGTCTGATAATCCCTGGCGGTGAAAGTACTACAATAGGACATCTTTCTTTGGCAAACGGATCATTGAATGTTCTAAAGGAGAAAATCGATAATGGGATGCCAGTACTTGGAATTTGTGCTGGCATGATAATGCTGTCAAAGACTGCAAGTGATCGTGTTGTTGGAAAGACTGATCAGCCCCTCTTGAATATACTTGATATCAAACTGGAGAGAAACTCCTTTGGACGACAAAAACAGTCCTTTGAGGCTGACGTGTCATTGGATTCTATTAATATTCCAAAGTTCAGCGGCGTCTTTATCCGGGCACCATCCGTATCTGAGGTCGGTCCTGATGTAGAGATACTGGCAAAGTTCAACGAAAAGATAGTAGCAGTCAAGAAGGGTAACGTGATTGGAACGTCATTTCATCCTGAACTGACGCAGGACGTATCGTTGCACAAGTATTTTGTAATCCTTGTAAAATAATCTCAGAAATTCATCTTCTTTCTGCGTTGAAAATGTACCCTTGATGGTTTTCATATATTATTATATGAGTTTCTAGTGGAACTATTAATTGAACAAGAAGGATCTGCAAAGGATTGTCTCCGAGGTGGAACAGGAAAATTCCTTGTTTTCAAAAAAGTCCAGTCTTGATACCTTCTCTACGTCAAGAATAATCGGCAGGGATGCTCAGACCCGGGAACTGGTAAAGATGTTTCTGGGGTACAGGCAGGGCCTTGTGGTTCCGTTTGTATCCGTCTACGGAAGAAGCGGCGGCGGCAAGTCCACCATCGTGAGATTCGTATGCGAGAACCTTGATGACGTGAGACATTGCTTTGTAAACCTGAGAAAGGCAAAGACTGTCTTTGGATGCGCCAATCTGATTTTGGCAGAACTCGGGGAACCAAACCTGAAAAACGCCCAGGGGATCAACCTGGCAATGGAGAAGATGGGTGATTCCATAGAGGAACTGCTGCAGCAGTCAGGCAAAAAGATGTTCGTACTCGTACTTGACGAGCTTGACGCGCTGTTTTTAGACAAGAGGGGAAAGCCTTCTGATTTTATCTACAAGCTTGTGTCCCTGGAGGAAAAGCTCTACGAGAAGGGACTCTTGATGTGCATCGTCGGGGTGTCAAACAACGTGATGACAGAGTTTGACCTTGATGACCGCGTTCGTTCCAGAATCGGCTCCTCGGAGGTGTTCTTTGAGGCGTATGCAAAAAAGGACGTGCTTGCGATACTGGAAGACCGTGCCAGGGAAGCGTTTTCCAAACCGGTTGATCCTGCGGTGATGGAATACTGTGCGGCGATGAGCTCCACCGAACACGGGGACGCAAGGCGTGCAATTGATCTGCTTCGCGTTGCAGCCGAAATTGCCAGCGTGACTTCTGATCATCTGGAAAAGAGTCACGTTGATCAGGCATCCCAACGATTGCAAAAGGACAGGACTGGGTTGATCCTCTCTACTGCGTCACATCAGTTCAAGCTCGTGTGCAGTGCGCTTGCGCGTGTCACATTGCTGTCAAAGGAATCATGGCATTCGACTTCTATGATATACAAGCAGTATCAGATGGTTCTGGGGGATGACGTAAGGGAGCTTACGTATAGGCGCGTATCGGAATTGTTGATGGAGATGCAAAACACGGGACTTGCCGTATCTCAGACTTTATCCAAGGGAAGGCACGGATATGGAACTCAGTACAGGCTTGCAGTATCTCCTGAAACGATAGGAATTGCATGTTTTCCTGATTGGTGGAATGATTTGGAAAAGCGCAAAGGTGCCTTTGATGCCAAACGGCGCACTGGGAACAGCCCTGGAATCTTTGGCGGGGGACGTGGATTTGCTGCAATGCGCAAGATGACTCAGAACATGCAAAAGAAATCCTGGGAAGAGTTTTCTGGTTTTGATTAGTGATCTTATCCTGATTTTATTCTCTTGCATGTTTAACGGTTCAAATCTTAGTGGGAGCACAATGTGTTGGGGGTTATAGTTAGTGCGTATGAAAGTACACCCACGTGGAATTAAAATCACATATTTGGAAAAGAACGTAAAAAACATCTGGCGACTATTTACTGTAAAATAATTTCAAATAATTCTTCAGAGATGATTGTCAAATTAATTCAAAGATTCAACGTGCTCAAATCTACTCGGACTCTTCCAAAGTTAAGAGGTCCCTGCTTCATTTATTGGAAATCATTATTGCGACTCAAAACTTTTAATTTCCAATTCATCATTGTTGTAATCCTGGCTCTCATTGATCGATTTGATTGCTTTTTGTTTAGAATCATAGACCCCGATTATTTCTCCCCCTGCATAGTATATTTCAGACACTATCCAAACCTTCATTCTTTTTCTTAATCGTGCTTACTGATGTGTCTTTGTAATTGGTTTATCATTCATTGGTGTCATTGTTCCATTTGTTTGCGTAAATATCATGTTGACCAACAAAACACATGCCCGTAATCACCATTGAAATTTAGAGTCAAATCCCATATTCCATGCGTATTGAAATCACATACAAAAAAGAAGCGATGATGATCCTGAAAACAAATTAAATTTTAAAACGGCATATTTTGAAAATAATATTTATTCCACAGATCAGTGTTAAACGGCTTAATTTTAAGGCAGATGAAAGTGGATCATTGAATTCTATATTCTATTTTTTTCAATTCAAGAATTATTTGAGATTATAGAAATTTCAAGATGGAGTTTACATATTGATATTCACTATTGTTATAACAGCCTAACACATAATTCACACATGGTTCACAAAATAAAATATTTTGAAGCTGATAAGTTGAAACCGGGCGTCTTCCTCCAAGACGAGGTAAATGCCTTTTTAGCGGAAAAAGATGAAAAAATCATAGCAGTTCACCCTGTTATGGAAAAAACATTGTTAGTTCATTACAAGGAATGAATACTATCTTCCGTTATTTTTGTCAAGATAAAAACAATTGATACATACAATGCCATTTTGATTTTGAATAACATTAATGGTTCGTCAAAGATTGCTGGCCGAAGAAAAACATCCTCGTGCCAAGACAGCTAATCTAGAAGTTATCCCCAATACTACGGACTTGTGGAATAAAAGAACAATCATGCAAATACCAAACAAGTTTTTAGAAAATAGTTCTTTTCTTCGTATTTTGTGATTTCCAATAACATGACACGATCTTGTATTCTTCAATGTTTTTGGAATGCATTTTCAGGTTATGATTTATCAAATTGGTGCAATTCATGCGAATAGGCAGCGACTTATAGCGCTTCAAATATTGTAGAATGTGACAAACTATCTTGGAGACAACAACAAAAAACAAGTTCATGACATTCTTAATCAAAAGGAAAATTGTCAAATCGATGAAATTATGATGGTGCACAAACGTCACTTTATTCCAGATACTTTCATGCAGGCCAATTCTGAAGGATATGTGAGCTGTGTTTGGTGTATAAGTGCCTCCCAAGAATGACATCATCATTAAAAATCAATTTCCAATAACTACCCAACTAGACATTTACATTCATTTTGTTTGTTGTATCATACAACAAATGTAAAAATTGTATCATCGAACTGATTTCAAGGCAAAGGCATTAGATTGCAAATTTTATCAGATTAATGAAATACGGAGATACGAAAAAAAGACGACAAGCATGGTCTGAAACAATATTGAAAATAATACAAGAGGTGTCTATACTCAATAATTTTTAATTGATTTGTTTACGCTCTAAACATGCACCGCATGATATCTCATTTATCATGCTGTTTGTTGGTTTGAATTTATCATGACACGTCGCACATGTGTTGAGTAAAATTATGCCGTCAACTACATTTGACTTTTTTTGTTCTTTAGCATATCCATCTTTCTTACTTTCAATCATGTTTGACTCGTCAGGAGTTTTTTTGGAATTATCATCAATGTTTTTAATTTCCTCATCTATTTTGTCTATGTCTTCTGTTGATAGCGATATCTTGAATTCTCCGTCTTTGCTGATGTCTGATTTGTCACTTTTCAAAATATTCCTCCATGATGTCCAAGGTCTTGTTAACAAATGCTGGATTTTCCTTATCATCCCACAGTTTTTTCAACTCATTGACCATTGACTGATTCTTCAGAATTTGCCGTTTCAGCACTTCAAGATTCTTTTCGGGATGTGCCAATCGCGGAATCATGAAATACTTGTAATTCATGCCCACCGGAACAAAGTCATCCTCAGACAGATCCATCTTAGAAATTCCCTTTCACCGTAATCCCGTTAAACAACAGATGACTCACGGTTCCACATGCTCCACTGTCCAGTTCTCTATGGCCATGTCTGTTCGGTGTTCCTGACATCTGACATGCGGACATGGTATGAGTCGAGAACATCTGTCCTCCTCGCATTTTCGATAGTGACCAGAGATGTTGGTTCCCTTGGGAGACATGCGCGGAAATGTTTTGTTGTTTTTTGACATCATTTTGTTTCTAAATTGACTTTCAACATGCAGCAGTTTTTTCTATTCAGATTTTTTACGGTTACTTTACTGTGGAAAATAAATCCAATGTCGTTCTGAATTCTGAAATTCTGTTTCTTATTGAGACTGTACTGATACCCGCAGCCTCTGATATGGCAATCTGGGATATTGCCTCGCCTGTTATCACGCATGCGGCATAAATCGACGTTGCCGCAATGATTTCAGGATTCTTGCCAGCTACGATTCCTGCATCTTGGGCTGCATTTAAAATCCTGATTGCTCTGCGTGTTGTTTTTTCCTTTATCCCAATCTTGCTTGCGATCTTGGAGACTGATTTTATCGGATCCGCTATGGAGACGACAAAATCCAACTCTGTAAACAGTATGCGATACGCCCGCGCGACCTCCTTTCGCTTCACTGAAAACTGTTCCGTAATTTCGGACATGGTTCGATTGTGTTCCAGATCCTTGCATGACGCATACAGGCATGCAGCAGCCATAGAACTTATGCTTCGTCCCCGAACGAGGCCTTTTTCCGAGGCCTTTCTGTAAAAGAGGGATGCCCTCTCAATCACCGTATTGGAAAGCACCAATTTTGACTGAGCTTTATCCAGTTCCTGAAGTGCAAATATCAGGCTTGCATCTGCCGAACTTTTCTTCTGTGACCTGCTGTCCCATTTTCGCAATCGGGCAAATGTTTGGACAGACGTTGCGGAAAGCGACTTGCCTACTGAATCCTTGTTTTGAGCCCCGATAACCGTAAAAAGTCCCTTGTCATGTCTTTTTAGCGATATGCCCGGTCCAGTCCGCGTATTGTCAGCGATGCCTGAAAGATTTCTGCGTTCCTTTCCCCTGTCTTCGGAATTTTCTGAAAACACACATCCGCATCTGGAACATGTGATCTCTCCAGTCACCCCGTCTGTTGTAAATTTTGACGCGTTGCAATTTCGACAGTTTGTATTTACTTTCCCCATCTGTTGTAAGACAGTCAAAAACTCTGCTGCACCTTGATGAGCATGTCTTGAGTCATGCAATTAGAATGAATTTCCTTGTCCGTGTTGATGTTGCACTTGGGGCAAGCAAATTCAATTGGTTCTTTGCAAAAATGACAATTTTGATATATGTGCATATCATATCCGCATATTCTGCAAGAATTAGTTCTCATGATATTTTACACATGTTATTTGTATTAAGTAGATCTAAAGTTAGTGCACACTAACATTATTCTCATTATCTAGAATTAGAATAAATATTAAATTGTTTATGATGGGATTACTTTGCCAAGTGCATCAAGCAGATTACCGCACGTGTTGCATTCCCACTTGTTATCATCATTTGTTTGATCAACATTTGCAGTCCTTGAAGCATTGCAAACTTTACAGCGAATAGACATTATTTTGTTTTCATCTCCAACGCTTTTGATTCATTATTTTTTAGATGAGTTTTTTCATGAGCAAGCACCTTATGAAAATCGTCTTCCCATGCATTCCATTTAAAATTGCAATGCTTGCAGTGATATGCCATTTATTTTTCTGCATCCTCTGGTTTCTTTTTTCCAGATTCCTCAAATGCATTGACATCATCAGATGTCTTGGTTTTACAAGAACCAAATTTCATTTTTTGAATTAGTTCTTTTAACATGACGTAATTGATTAGATTCCATGATATATACTAGATGAATTTCATGATTTTACGCCTATCTTTTTATAGATACATTTGTTATTCTATAGATTATATGATTATTCTATAAATTTTAATGCCTGAGTATATATTGATCATGACTATCTATATAGTATGGAAAACAAAGAAACAAACCCTACAATTGTAGTTGGCAACGACGACAAAAAAGAAGAGTCAAAGAAAGATGACTCTGGCAAATCAAACAAATAGAACTAACCACTCTTCCCATCTTTTACATGGGCTAACAGGTTAATTAACCCGGATGACATCACATAACGTATGTCACTTGCATCAAATTTGATAACTGAAATTTTAAATGAAATTGGAAACGAACTGGCCAATCAGATTTCTCTGGCCAACAATGCAGATGAAAAAATAGATTCCAGAAAACTTGCTCAGCAATCATACACTCTCAATGATGCAATCATGGCCTCTGAACTTTCTGATGAAAACAAGTTGATGTTGCAAAAGTTCTCATTGACTCTGATTCAAGATGATGCAACCGTCCGGAGTCTGAGATATGAAAAGCAAGACCTTGAAAGAGTGCTTTCAAACATTGCCAACCTCTAAAATATTTTGTCGTGTGACTTAACCTGATGTAGATCACTTACAATAAAAAATACTTCATTGGAAAAGTTTGTCGATGCTTTCCAATGATTTTCTAATTTCAGCTATCGTCTTCCCAACCGTCATCTGTGTATTCGGGAGCCGTGCCATCTACATTTTCCTTTGATGTGGAGGCATGTATGATCCTGTGGCATCTTGTACACTCGTGTAAATCATCATATCCGCCCATCTTTACTTTTGCATCATGTATACATGTGTCCTGAGTGATTTTTCCATGCGTCAAAACAGGCTTGCCTTCTTTGCTGTCATGTGAAAATCAATATGGTTTTTTTCATATTCTCCTGACCCGTTTTTAAATGAATTTTTGCACATGCGTGATGACGTCATTACAGGGATATAAAGACAGAAAATTCCAACCGTCAGACGACAATATGCAGCTGAGTAGTTAATTCAGTCCTTCCTTGCAGATATGCAAACTCACACCACTACGTAACTGACACTACGTCAACGTTGCTTATGTTGTTTTCATGCTGCGGGGGTTAAT
Source organism: Candidatus Nitrosopumilus sp. (assembly GCA_029263475.1). GTDB lineage: Archaea > Thermoproteota > Nitrososphaeria > Nitrososphaerales > Nitrosopumilaceae > Nitrosopumilus. The sequence continues at coordinate 38,312 of JAJCXK010000051.1, read as the reverse complement.
TAGGATGAAAGCGCCAATATTGTCATGAATACGACTCCATCTTGGAAGCAAAAGACATGCTCAGATTGCAAAAGGATGAGATGCCAAAACGGATGCAATTGTGACTGCCATTGGGAGCCGTGACAAGTGATGTCAAAGGACATGATTGGGGAGGTGCCGTAGTTGGCAATAAACGGAGTTGATGTGACATTCATTTACCTTGCAGACGCATTTTTACAGACATCTAATAGTGTCGATCTGTCCATCATAGCCATAACTGTCAGCTCGGCCACTGCAATAATTCTTGCATCCATGGTAGGGATCACCTGGAAAAGCATACGGGAAAGTACAAAGGCCACATACTCTCAGCTTTTGCGCGGATTCCACGAGGATCTGACTACTCGCCTCAACAAAAACTCGGTTCTAAAAACAACCGAGGACTGCCAGCGATACGCAAACGACTATCTGAATACCGTGGATGAGATTGCATTTCTGGACCTGAACGGAAAGATTCCACAGGGCATTGCCAAGTATCTCGGAAGGTTCTTCTCATATGGCCTGAACATAATCGATTGGTATAATGGGATGGTTGGAGAGGATTTTGCCGAAACTGCCAAGAAAAACTGGCCAAATTATTTTCTTTATTGCGAGAAATACAAGATACGTCTAAACCCTGAGGATAAACTTCCCAAGATAATGCTGGACTACAACAAACTGCAAGACAGTGAGTCATAGCGGTTAAAAATCAGCATCACTCATGATGAAAAACAAAAGACAGGATAAGAATAAAAAAAATTGGATTGAGGATGCAAGGTAAGTCGAGATGACTGAGTGCATGTAATTGTTGGAGATGGCATTGCAAACCTGTAAGATGCCCAGTAATTTTTGTGAGGAAAAATAAAAACTAACTGAAAATAATGATGTGCATGGTTTTGGATGTGAAATAAAGCAGTCTAATTCTGTAATGTGTTCATGGACGCATAAAATATTCTTCAGAGCATTCTTTGCAACAAAATTCACTTGCAAAAAGTTCAAAATCTTTTCTGCAATTTTTACATTTCACATTCATGATGTTATCTCACTTCCCTCAAAAATTCCTGTCTGTCATCACGGCTATATTGTCAATGCAATGACTGCATGATACAAATCCGTCTTTTTCTGCCTGGTCAAGCGTGTCTGGTACAAAGTATGACTGGTCTTTCTTTTTCACGTAGTAGATCTTGCATTCTTGTTTCATCACGGCCAGATGGTGAACAATCATGCATGATTTGTCCCCCATGTATCCGGGCATGGTTAGATGTCTCCTCTGTTTTGATCAGAGCAACAGAATTGCACAAAAAAGACAAGATATTGTTTTAAATCAACGCTTTCATAAAGAAATGAAAAATTATTGTGAGGTTTCAAATTAGTCGTATATCATCAACTCCTTTTCCTCAAGCATGGAATGCAGCAAATTTACAGAACGATACACGTCTTGTTCCACTTTTCCGCCGGTACACACCAACTTGCCTGATGCAAAAACTAGAATCACAGTCTTTGGATCAAGCATCCTGTGAATCAGTCCCGGGAACTGTTCGGGCTCATACATGCTTCGCGGCAATGTCCTTGCTGTTTTTTCTATGTTGACCCTGCCACCAAGGTTGATGGATGCCACAATGTTTTGAACTGTTACTGTGGCTTCGTTTTTTATCTTGATCTTTCCTTTTCTCAACTTTTGAACCACTGTTTTCACTGCCTTTCTTGCCATGTCTTCTGATTTGGCACCTGTGCATACCATCTTTCCAGTACGAAAAAGCAGGGTGGCAGTCTTGGGGTTTTTTAATCTGAAGATTGCCCCTGGAAATATCTCTGGATTCCATTCTATGTCTGGAAATTTTTTTGTGACATCGTCAAGGTCTAGTTGCTGTTCAATCGTTGCAGAAGCTACGACATTTTCTATGCTGACTATGGGTTTAGACTGAGCCATCATTCGTCCTTTTGATTTGGGATGTCTGGCAATGAGACCAGTATGATGTTGTCTCCACGTAAAAGCACCTTGTCTGGATTTTTGACATCATCTCCAGTTATGTACTCGGAGTCAGTAAGGACGATGTTCATCATATGATCAAAACCCTGTAGATTTCCCTGCACTGTTTTTTTATTTTGAAGTTTAATTACAATTACCTTGTCTAGATAGTCATCTAATGCGTTGATTACTTCGGAAGACAAATGTTACCTCGTTAATTTTTCCCAATTTGTAAGAGAATGTTCTCGTCTTGCCATCGGATATCCTCTAAATCATCAAAGTTGTCCCTGATGTTTTGCTCAAACGTTTCAGATGATCTTTTAAATTCGTCTTTATCGTAAAGGGCAAATGTGGAGTAGTGATTGCTTTTTGCCTTCTTCATAAGACTGGACAAATCAGATGTCCTGTCATGCCCAAATACGCGGGTATTGGCAATTCTCATGTCTGCCTTTTTTACGGCGTATTGTAATTCATCAAATTCAAACAGGCGCTCCTCAGTTTCCGCAAACAGCGGAAAGTATTGCCCCCAGATGTTTCGGGCATTCTGATTTCTCAATCGTGTGTAGATGAACGCACTGCCGTCATCCTTGAGACATTCGCGTACCTCGGCCAAAAATCTCTGTATGTCAAAATGATGTATCGCATTAAATGTCACGATGCAGTCCATTGAATCACTTTCCAAAGGGAGTTTATTGGCATCTCCAGGTCTGGCACAAAAATTCAGGATGTTGTTGCTGATCAAATAATTTTTCAGATGCTTGAGCATGTTTTCATTGTAGTCAATGCAGTGAAGATAGCAATCGTCTTGTAAGCATTTTAAAAGTTCTATGGAATATCGTCCATCACCGCAGCCTACATCGGCTATCTTCATTCCTGGCTTGTCCGATAATTGATTTTTTATGTGCTGTATGTGATCTAGATCAGTTGTTCTCAAACCCCTGTATTCCGAAGCGATTTTTGTAAAATGATTGTCCGCATTACTTTTAGCAATAATTGCTCCGTAGTTCATGATCATAAGTAAAACCCTCCAGTGGTGGAAACTGTTGAAACTAAACTGAAAAGAGGAAACGAGTCATGCTTGTGTTTGCATGTCATCTATGCAATCACCGCATTTTTAATTTCGACAGTCTTGCACAGGCCTATCCAACAGTCATGACAGAGATATTCGCCTGACGCATTCTTGCAACCGCAATCACATGTGCACGTATAATCATTCATTAATTGAGCCCAGAGGGACTCGAGTTTGTATGGCTCTGAATTGAACTGCATTCCAAAAAATCATTCTGTCTTAGATACGCCAGTCTGTCCTATAAAGGGGCGTAATGTGTCATGGAGTTTCTTTTGTTGCTTTTCATGATTTTTTTACAGATTGTTGCGGAAGGATGGAAAACCTTTCCAAAACTATCAACTATGATCAAACATTCTATCGGCAATTTTTTGGCAGTTTCGGAAAAGTTTCGACAAAACCTCCGAATTGATGCCGAATTGATAGACATTATCGAACAGACTATCGGAAAGTTTCGGAATATTTTACCGAATTGATAAATTGTTACTCCGAATTGATGCCGAATTGATAATCTATTGTATCCGAATTGATGCCGAATTGATAAAAAATATTAAAAAAGCAGTCATTTCAAACTGCCTTTCAGACTTCAGTACATGTTTTCGATACCGTCCTTTCTTTCATTTTTGTAGCGGTTGTACAGCCACAATCCTCCAAAAATTGCAATCATCACTCCGCCAAGAATCAAGAAGGCCTTTACAGTACCAGAGTTTCCAGCAATGTCGACCCCCTTTTCGTCTTTGAGATATTTTGCAAATACTTCAGGTCTGTCTCTGAACTGTACAAAGTTGTTCATGCTGCTTGCTTTGTATGTCCTAGGTTTCCGGTCCGGACCCCTTTCTTTACTGCGCGGTTTTCTTTCAGCGGGTTCGATGTTAGTCTCATCATAACTTTCAGATGCGGTTTCAACTTCATTGCTATTTTCATCTATCATCATATTGCATCACCTCCCCTGGCCATGATGCTACCAGAAATAATTTTCTCGATTGTTCTTTTGTGGAGTTTCATCACTCCGTTTTCCCTAATCCTTTTCTGCAACGAGATTAGATTGCTTCGAGATATTCCAAATTTGTGAGAATCTCTTGGTCTAATGTTTGCTATTTTCTCCTCCAAGTTGTCATAGACCGTACAATTCGAATTCTGAGTTACACCTAGCACACTAGATGCATCAAGATTTGTCGTTTCCTTGCCCACATATCTTATCAAATTTCGATCTATTTTCATGCGTAATCTGGGCAACAATCCAATATCTCCTCCAGATTTTGTCTCCTTGTGATTGGCATAGTCATCTAGCACTTGGCTCAAGGGCTTCCAGTAGGGTGAGGTATCAACTGATTCAGAGTTTGGATGTTTCTGACCTGTCACATAATTTGTAAATGGCACATACTGGATACACTTCCTTTTCCTTGCGTCAAGATATGACGTTGTGGGAATTATCGTATTGCCATTCTCCTTTTTGTGACCTGACCCGACCAACATCTTGTTAAACGGCCTAAGACCGGAAAATCTTTTCAACACGTTTGGCGTTGTAATGCTTAGCTTGGATACGGCATACTTGTCATCGTATTTTCCGAGTATCTCCTGCTGATTCTCGGGATGATGGTGCATATCCAATATGTCGTGCCACCATCGCTTCTCATCAACGTCAAGCAAGTATCCTAGTCCATGCAACATGCATTTGTGGATTGTAAATCCATTATGATCACAGTCATACAAGACATATCGCTTAGAGGAGATTCCGTAAAACAATACGTTCTCCAATAATTTTCCGTCATCAGATTTTTCAATTTTGAACATCTGCACATTTCTGTTGTCATACGGATTGAGTCTCTGGAAAAACTCTTGTACTTGTACTGCATGTTTTGGCGATACGAAAATGCTGTCCGTATCGCAGTACGCTACATGGCCGTCCTTGTTTTGCAATACTATATTTTCGGCTGCTGCCAAGACAAGTCTGGCACCTGCAGTCAAAAATGTTCCAATGATTGGGTTAAAGTGCCTTGCAGGGGTTTCTGTTTTTTGCAATGTCCTTGCATCCACTGAGAATGGTTTTTCGTTTCCGTAAACTGTGACAAAACCGCCACTACCACCATCCTTTCTTGCAGGTTCAGAGTTTACCTGGATGTAATCCCCATATGCCGCAGTGTTTGAAATAATTTTTACCGTGTTTTGTATAATTTGGCCAAATTCATTTTCATGATTTTCCTGCATCTCAAATCTCTTCTCGATTAGTTTCTGTATGAGATTCTCCTTTCTTGGATTTACTGTGACTTCCTTGAGGATTGCAACATCCTCATCAGGCAAGTCCTCCTGCATCCCAACTGGAACAAACGAGATGGCATCCTCGATTATCGGAGTATGGCCCATAAGCAACTTTGAGGCAATTATGTCTGGCAATGCATACCAGAGGCTTGTTTCATCCGTACTTTTGAGATAGTTTACGCCTATATTTTGGACCTTTTTGGAATCGTCATATGTGGAGCGTACAGGTACGATGAGATTGCCATTAGGTATCACCTTGCATAGAGTAACCATCTGCTTCCATGTTTTCAGATTGGAAATGTCCTGAAGAGTTATCCCATCAAGCAATCTCTGAGTCTCCTGTTTGGTGTGAGACACCTCGACTTTCTGAGCAGTCAAAAACTTGTTCATGTCCTGGAGCAAAAACATGCTGGGATACATGCTCGCATAATCAAGGCAGGTCACCTTGACTGGCTTCTTTCTGATTCGAGTCTCTACACGTCCTCCAAAAAATGCACTCATCAAGCATCCCAACGTCTCCTTTGAAAAGTCTGGATTCTTTTCCAGAAACGGTTTGATGCCTAGTTTTTCCAAGTATATTTTGCCAATTGATGCTGTGGAGTACAACCTGTTGGAATGATTTGGACGTATCTGAAATGCGTCTTGCAATACTGATGCAATCTTGGAATAAAGATTGTGTATGGCCAATGTTCTTTCTATGTTGTCTCGTATTGATTTTTTTGTAATTCCTTTACCACATTTCTTGCCCGTATCAACACCAAACTTTTTTCCAAGGTCATGCAACGTATCAAAGGAATCATTACTCGTCGCATAGCCCAACGTCTTCAAATCCACAAAATATCCCCGATACACCTTGTGGGTTGGAACTTTCTTCTTCTCGCTTTTTGTCCTTAGCGGAGTTACAAACTGTATGAATGCGGCATTGCTGCTTATGCTCTTTATCCTGATTGAAGGGAGTCGTGGATTGTTCTCTACTAGCTTGATTGAGAACGCGTCTTGCACTTTTCTTGCGGTTGTCCACGAGGATGCCAACCTGCTCAACTCATATGGCAAGTCAAAGCCTATGCATTTTGCCCTGGCAGTATACACATATGGATAAAATACGTTTGTCACAAATTCCGATTTTGTCATCACTAGGACGGTACAGCCTTTTTGCTGCTGTTGCTGCAAGATCCCTCCAGCCTGTTTCACCAATTCAATTTTCTTCGAGTCTAGATCATCATCATGGAACAAGACAATCTTGTACAACATACCATTAACCCATACAGCGCAAGAGCCAAAGGTCAAGGTTTGCTGTGAATCCAAAGTGGTTTCTGTACCAAGCGACAACACCATTCCATTATTGGCATTGTCATTATGGGAGAAATGTGGTATGGGCTTGTAGTTGCCAGTATAGCATCTGAGGCTTATTGGTGCTGTCTGAGACGCTTTAACTGAGCCTATTTTACGCAATTTCATGCGTAATTCACCTCTTCTGGATTTAGCGTCTGATGGATTCTCTGACGCAATTTCCTTGCCAATTCCTCGTATGCACTGATTCCTGTCTTCTTGCCCTTTAGCATCAACACGTCATGTATTCCCATCAGCAAGAATCCGAGACGAACATTTTCTGGCTGGTTTTTCTGCAACCATCTGCTATCCCATGTTTTCTGAGATTCGCTTAACTCATGATGGCATTTGCGGTCAACGCAGATAGTCCTGTAATCGTGCTTAATTCCTGCCAAATGGTGCAATTCTAGATTGTATGATTCTTCCTTGGAATTGCATACCTCGCATCGATTCCTTTTTTCCTGCATTGACTTGTTCTTTGGCTTGCAGACAATCTCGTTTATCCATGCTTCAATCTCGTCTACTGTATCAAGAGTATCGTCCCTTAGTCTGCCAATGCAAAATCCAATCAATGTCTGCAAACTTACAATCTTATTTATCGTGGTGGTTTGGTTGACACTCATTTTATATTGTACACCTCGTAAAACTCTGGTTCCTCAATTCTCTGGTTTATCCTGATTATCTCATCAGGATTGGTTTCGAGTTGATGTAACTTACCCTTGCTGTCCCTCACTTTTTTGTTTCTAAACTTGGATAGTTTTGTCTTGTCTCCTTTGTTCAAGAATTGTTTTACCGCATTATGATATCGTCCAACAACTGATGCAGTCCTGGAATCTTGAATCTCCACACTTTTCTCTTTGCCGCCAGTGTTGACTCTCATTACTCTTTTGATTCGATCCCATTTCTTTACTACGGGTTTACCATTGACTTTCTTGAAACCGTTTGTATGCTTGATGACATTCTTGACAGTGATGTTATTGTCGTTTGCTGTTTGGGGCAATGTTTTATTTTTTGTGTTGCGCAGTTCACTGAGTACTATAAGTGACTTTTCACGCAGCAACTTTTGTCGCGGAGATAATTTTCTCCATGGCCTTTGAAACAACGGCGTCATGAATACGGCGCACTCCACTTTCCAAAAATCCTGCGGTTAAACTCGTTTTGAGACGAGTGACACATAGGACAGCGTATTCTGTAACTGGGCTTTTTAGCTACAGAATAAATCCAATCATGGTTGCATCGAAGGCAACTGATTCTATTTTCATTTGTTTTGTTATAATCTTGCATTCCATAATACAATAATGCCGAACTCAAATATAAATCATACTCACTTGAGTATACTATGAAGAGTAGTATTGCTTATATAATTCCATGCCTGATAAGATATGTGGTCAAATCAGGAAATACTGCACAACAGAAAATAAAGGAGTTAAACAGAAGCGGCATAATGACCTGCCTAAAAGATGAGGCAAAGAGATTCAAGGACATCAAGGAGATTACTGGCCTTTCTCCGATGGGACTGACCAAGATTCTTGCAGGACTGGAAGAAGACGGACTGATTGGAAGAAAGACCGAGGGACGCTGGTCAAGCTATATTCTGACAAGAAAGGGAGAAAGGATGCTTTTCAAAATGACAACACTTGACATGATTATTAATAAAATACAAGATGATGGCGGAAAGTACTATCATGATTATTCAGGATCAAAGGGCTCCATGGAACTTTCGGGATTGGCTTGGGGGATTCAAGATGATCTAGTTATTGATAAGGAAATTGGAGAAAAAGACAATCCTTTGTTGCCAGGCATCGTAAGATCAACTCAAGCGCACATGTTTCGGGAAATAAAATCAGCTGCCAAAAATAATCTGATAAAACTTGATGAGAAAAAGAAAGGCCAAATGGTATTGGGATTTGTAATTGACTATGATAATTTGATAAAATCGATCAGTGATGATTCACTTGCACAGTATAAAAAAAATGTAGACAAAAAAACAAAGAAGAAGGACAAGTGGGATAAGGCAAATGACGAACTAAAAGAGTTTGGACCAGTAGTTTGAATCCGTTACTCATTACAGGCTTTGGAACATCAATCAACGTAGACAAGAGAAAACTGATCATCACAAACAGACTAAAAGATACTAGACTGGAATTTTTCCCTCACAAGATTAACCATGACGGAATAATAATTGATGGGCATACTGGGAACATCACGTTTGAGGCGATGAGATGGCTATCAAAACACAACATCAACCTGACATTATTGAATTGGAACGGCCAATTGTTGGCAAATATCCTGCCTGAGCAGCCAAAATCAGGCAAATTACGCGTAAAACAGTATCAAAAATATCTGGATTCTAAGGCCAGATTTGAGATTGCCTTGAAAATAGTACAGACCAAAGTAGAACACCATTAGTATATGATGTGCAAGAATTGTTCAGATGGCTCATTGATATTTCAGTGATTCAATTACTGGAAGAAAAGAAGATCAAGAAATCTGATTTTATTATTACTGAGAATTATCATACTAGATTGGATGAGGATATTGCAAAGAAACTAATTGAAAAAATCAACTCAAACTTTAATTCCAAATATGATTACAAGAAGGGTAAACAGTATTCATATCAAATTATACTACAAGATAATTTACAACAGTTATCAAACTTTACTGTAGAAAAAAAGAAAGAATTTGAATTTATTATTCCTAAAATCAAGATTGAAAGGAATGACAGTCTAGAGTTAAGAGAGAAATTATTGAATATGACTAATCAAGAGAGAAAAGAATTGGGAATTAATAAATCTACATTGTGGCATATCAAGAAGAATTTGATTGATGGTAAAATTCCTAAAATTTATGAGAAAATCCTTTTAAAAATTCAATAATTTATTTAAATTGGAATATATTTTTAACAAAATATTTGTAAAGCCAAGTATTAAACCGATTTATCAAACATCTATGAAAGAATCAATTAGTTATTTGAAATTCTGATTTAATGTGTTCATTTATTTTTTGTAAAGAATCGTTATCGGAATCTGCAAAAACAAAAAATTTTTCTATTGATGAATTCTTAATAGTTATCGGTGAAAAATCATCTAGTTTTTGAGGAATGTTTTTCCATAGGATTAGGAGTTCTCCATCATATAGTTTGATAGATGTTTTAGACAAATATGCTATTGTGCTAGAATAAGGTAAATTAAGGGAATTAGCTATTTTATGAGAAAACTCCTTTAAATCATCATATTTTAATTTCATAATTTTATTTCTAATTAATGCATTACCGATTTCTTTATTTGGTAAAATCTCACATCCTCGTTTTAGTAATTTACGCTTCTGAATATTTTTTAATAATTTTGATGCTTCACCATCTGGTTTTGAATTTATAATTTTATCATAGATAGTTTTATCATCAAGACTCAAATAATATTCTAAAAATTCATCATTTCCATTTGATGAGTTTAGATTTATTTTTAATTTTTCTATTGGGATGATGTTTTCTTCATGGGTTGCAATATCTAATGCTCTCAAAAACATTTGATCAGCTGTTAATCTAGTATGATGAGCATATACTTGTGTATGCATAAGATATCTGCCTAATCGATAATTTTCAATGGAATCTTTTCCTTTTTCATGTATACAAATTCGTTTTTCTTCACCTGGAGTACTAGTAATTGTATGAATTATCCTTGCTAAATCAAATTGACCATATGCAACTCCTATATGATAGGAGTCTCTTCGTAGATAATCCATTTTATCTACATCTAGAGAACTGGAAACCACATCCGTTGCCAAAATGCTTATTTCAGGATCCCAACCTTCAACGGGCTTATGTTCAAGCAATTGAATAATTTTTTGGGCTTTATCTCCCAATATTTCTTGTAATTCAGGATCTTTAGCAATTATCAGAGATGAAATCCAATCATGTTCCACCTCAATTCCATTAACGTTAGATAATACAGATTCAAAAAGATGAGAGTATGGGCCATGACCAATATCGTGAAGAAGACCCCCCAGTCTAACAATTTCTTTAATCTCATCAGAAAATTTTAGTTGGTTACACACCTTATCTGCAAGATGAGTTACCCCCAATGAGTGTTCAAATCGTGTATGGATTGCTGTCGGATAAACAACATATGCATGAGAAAGTTGTTTAATATTCAAAAGACGACGAAAAACTGTTGAATCAATTACTTGTTGTTCTGTTTTAGATATGTCAATAAATCCATAAAGTGGATCTCGAATGGATTTATGTTCAAAATTAATTTCGAACAACTTCCACTAATTTCAATTGTTCTAGAAGTTGAACACCTTCCTCAACCTCGTCAGCAGTAATTTCCCAACCTAATTTCTCCGCTTTACGGATAGCGTCATTATGATCCATTGGTTTTTTTTCTTCTTTATTACTCTCCAACATATAATACATTTTTGCAGCGTATGAGAGAGGTGCAGTTTTCAAATTACAAAATTTTTTACAGACTGTCACTAAGTTGTTAATTTTTTCATATTCTTCTTCATATGTTATTTTAACATTATTTGCTAAATCTTGTCCATCATCAGTTAAGCGATATTTGTATCCTTCATACATTTTACCGGGAACTTTTATTTCATCGATGAAAGAATATGTGACCATTTTTTCTAGAGATAAGCTTAGATCTGGACTGTATGGGCCGTAAAAATGTGGTTTGTATGTGGGAAGTGTTAACCCATTAATGGTTTTTTTAGACAAATACACAAGCTTGTGTATTGCAGTTCTTCCCATAATTTCTCCATTATTTGAATCAAGAATTGCCTCGATTGTTTCGTACACATCCAATATTATTTCCTACTTCATACCTGTAAAATGATTAATGCATATAATGTTTTTAGAAATCATTTTAGATCTTAACATAATTTTTTGTAACGCAACATATTTTCTCTTTTCGATCATTTTATCTCCCAATCTTAAGATCTAAGCAAACTAAGTAATATTGCTAGAGTATTATGATATTACCCCGGAATACAATTATGTGATATTAGGTTCATGTTTTCCAAATTATTGTTGTGTTTATATCACAATATTGTCCACAACTTACATCATGTATCAATTTGCACATATATCCGACATTCATCTTGGATTTCAACAACAATCAAATTTACAAAAAGTTGAACAACAAATTTTTGAAAAGATAATAGATTCCTGTATTGCAAAAAAAGTTGATTTCATTTTAATCACAGGGGATTTATTTCATAGGAATTTACCGGACATGAGAATACAGAGATACGCTTTTAGAAAATTTAAAGAGGTGTACGATGCAAAAATCCCAATTTATGTTGTTTATGGCAGTCATGATTTTAGTCCAATTGCATCTTCTGTTATAGATCTTTTATCCGATGTTGGATATTTTATCAAAGTCACAAAAGATGATCTGAATAAAGATGATAAAGTTCAACTTGAATGGATAGAAAATTTAGAAACAAATACAAAATTGGTTGGCATATCTGGTAGAACTACTGGAATAGATAGAATATATTTTGAAAATCTCAAATTACCAAAATTAAATTCCGAAGCCTTCAAAATTTTCTTATTTCACACCGGGATTGATGAAATAAACATACAATCAGGAGATGAAATGGATCTATACCTTTAGCATTACTTCCTTCAGGATTTGATTATTATGCAGGGGGTCACGTTCATACTTTTTCTCAAAACAAGAGGGATGAACATGGAATAATTTGCTATCCCGGAACTCCTTTTGCAGGTTATCATAAAGATTTAGAAGAAAATGCAAATGGGGCAAAGAGAGGATTTGTGATTGTAGAGTTTGATGAAAAAATTAAAAATATACATTTTATTGAAATTAACACTGTAAAATATGAGTTTATTGATATTAACGCAAATGGTAAATCACCAAGTGTAATTAATTTAGAAATTTTGAAAAAAATATCAAAAATTGAACCAAAGGATAAAATTGTAATCTTAAAAGTTCACGGAGAATTAAAATCAGGAAAAACAAGTGAAATCGATTTTGCTACGATAAAAGAAAAATTATTTGAAAAAAATTCAATGGAGGTAAAGATTCATAGACAATATTTAACATCCAAACAATACAAAATAATTCCAATTACAGGTCAAAAGAAAGAAGACATAGAAAAAAATGTTTTTGAAAAAAATATTAAAAATTTAAAAAATAACAGAATGGAATTACAAAATGAAGAAGGAATAAAATTTGCGCATGGGGTGTTGAGAGATCTTAGACAACCAATGGCAATCAATGAAAAAAAATCAGATTATCAAAAACGAATCAAAGAAACTACTTTACACTTGATGGGAATTAGTGAAGAAATCTGATTTTACAATCATTAGAACTAGAAAATATTCGAAGTTACGTAAAAGAAAAAATCGATATTCCAAGAGGGATTACCTTGTTTGAAGGAGATATGGGTTCTGGTAAATCATCCATACTAATGGCTATAGAATTTGCTTTATTTGGATTAGGAGATCAAAAAGGCAATTCATTATTAACTTCAAAGCAAAATGAAGGCAAGGTAATTTTAGAATTTGAAATTGATGAACAAAAATACGAAATATGTAGAAAATTAAAAAGAGTAAAAGGAACAGTTAGTCAAAAAACAGGATATATAAAAAATGGAAAATCAAAAGAAAATCTCTCGTCAACAGAATTAAAAAAAAGAATTATTCAAATTTTACGATTTAATGAGCCTGGAGATACTAGATCCACTAGTAGAATTTATCGATATGCAATTTACACCCCACAAGAACAAATGAAGGTAATTTTATCGGATGTTGAACGACGATTAGAAACTATTCGAAAAGCATTTGATATTGAAGGATATAAAATTGCAATTGAAAATTCTTCAAATATTGCTACAGCAATTGATAAAATATCTGCACGATTTGAATTACCATCAAAAAAATTAATTCAACTTGATGGAAATTATTTTAAAATCCAAAAAGAAATAGCACAAAATCAAAAACAAATAAGTCAATCAAAAAATGAACTAAATGAGTTAGGTGAAAAACAAACTAATTTAGAAAATAAGATATCTGCATTAAAAAATGAAGAAAAACAATTGATTAAAATCAATGGAACATATGACCAGACAAATAAAACTATTCATGTATATGAAAATGAAAATAATCAAAAAAAGAATAAATTAAAAATACTTGAAAAAAAATTTAGTGAAAATCAAAAAATAATCATTCAACATAAATCAATAAAAAAACCAACCAATTTAACATCTGTAAAGATCAACAATAAAATAAAAGAGCTCAGAAAAACGGAAACAATATTTGCAGTAATGAATATGAATATAACGAAATTATCTGAAAAAATTAATTCTTGTGAAAAACAATTGGGGAAAAATATGGATCTAACTAATATTGAATTAAAAACAGAACTAAAAAAATTAGAAAATGAGTTAAGAATTAATAAAAATCAAAAAAAGAATAAAGAACAAGAGACTAATCAATTTAAAAAAAATGAAATTGAATCTCAGTTTAAAATTAAAGAAATCAAACAAAGTATTGAGAAATTTTCAAAGTTATCTAAAACATGCCCAATATGTGAACAAGTTGTGGATAAAAAATATGTTCAAAAAATTGAAGAATTACGTGAATATTCACTAAAAGAACAAGAGACAAAATTACATAGTTTGATTCCAAAAATCAGAATTAACGAAAATGAATTAAACAAAATAATGAAAAAAAATCAAATACTGGAAAAATCCATATCTGTTTTAAAAGATCATATTCCAATATTAAAAGAATATTTACAATTTATTAAAAAAATAGAGATATACAAAACTCAAAATACCAAATTAAAACAAAAATTCTCCACACCTCAAAAAGAAAATCAGAATAAAGATCCAATTAATTATTATTTGAATTTGAGTACAAAATTACAAGAATTTATCAAAACAAGGAATATTGTGACTAGATTAACAGATGAAAATCTACAAAATAGGATATTTATAGAAAATTTAGAAAATGAAATACGTGTTTTAAATAAAAAAATTAAGGAATCTAAAATAAATCAAAAAATAATATTTAAACAAATTCAATCTTTACAAGAAATTGAAACTAGGATTAGATTGGAAACTGGTTCAATAAAAGAAAATAATATCAATATTCTTGAAAAAAATAAAATAATTGCTTCTTTAAATACAAAAAAAATAGACATGGGAGAAAAATTAAATGGAATTAAAAATGAACTTGAAGAATCAAAAATAGCTAAGGAAGAATTTGACAAATGCAATGATTACTACAAATGGATAAAAGATTTTTTTATTCCTGTAGTAGAAAACATGGAAATTGAGGTAATGCGATTTCTACAACAAGATTTTGATAACATATACCAAAATTGGTATTCAATGTTAATAGATGATCCATCAAAAGAATCTAGAATAGATGAAAACTTCACGCCTATTGTAGAACAAGATGGATATGAAATAGATATTGAACATCTTAGCGGGGGTGAAAAAACAAGTGTTGCTTTGGCTTATAGATTGACTCTAAATAGTTTGATAAGAAAAGAAACTGAAAGTTTAAAATCAAATCTTTTAATCTTAGATGAACCCACTTATGGATTCAGTAAATCCCAATTAGTAAAAGTTAGAAGTATTTTGAATGAACTAAAATCTGAACAAATTATTCTAGTATCTCATGAAAAAGAATTAGAAGATTATGCCCAAAATGTATACCATGTTACAAAAGAAAATGGATTGTCGAAAATCTCAAAAATTTATAATTCTTAGACTTAATTATGATATAATAAAATCATATTCTGAATAATGTATAATACGGATACTTACTTACAATAAAAATGACCGAAAATAAAGAATTGTTAATAAAAAAAGCAAAAATTGTTCAAGAAAAGGCATATTCTCCATATTCTAAATTCAAAGTAGGTGCGGCGCTCTTAACCAAAGATGGAAAAATTTTTACTGGTTGTAACATAGAAAATGTATCCTATGGAATGACAATTTGTGCAGAGCGAGTAGCTGTATTCAAAGCTGTTTCAGAAGGACATGTTGACTTTGTTGCAATTGCAATATCTGCATCATCAGATGAAGCAATTTATCCTTGTGGGGCATGTAGACAAGTGCTAGCAGAATTCAATCCCAAGATGGATGTTTTTGTTAATCATGATGAACAAAGTTATCCTTTGATAGATTTACTTCCAAAATCATTTGATCAAGGGCAATTGGATTCCAATCAACAATAATTTGAAACCTTTTATTCTGAACATCTAGAGAAATTTTAATGGATTAGAAAAGATCCTGTTAAAATTTCAAATTAAGGTATCAAACTAATAGTTTAACATCATCAAGGCCTGGGGAATTTAACCAATCAAAAAAAGCCTCTCAATAGATTTGTTTGAAATTATTTTACATCAAATATCTGCCAGTATTTTTTTTAAAAAATTATTTTTGATCATCATTCAAGAATTAACTAAACTATTTACTAAAAATATTTTTTTAATTACACGTGGGTATTCTTTTTTACCTCTTAACTATATCCCCAGCACAATGTGTTGGGGGATATAGTTTAGAGGGGTATTTCAATACCCACGTGTAAGTCAAAAAATTATTTGGATAAGATCAAGAAGAATTTGTAAAAAACTCAATAATTAACAGATAAAATTTAATCCCATACAAAATTCATCTATACTATCTTGGAAAAAACTCAAACTCACGCCAACATGAATCGGAGAGGGATTCCTTTGATTGTTTTGGGTTTTGTCAGTATTGCTATACTGTTTTGGATTTTCCATAGGTTTCAAGATCCAGAATTAATAGTCCCATCAGTAGTAGACACAATCCAAAGAATGGCCTATCAATTTTATGCAATCCTTCTTGTATCTTTTGGTGCCATCTCTTATGGTCTCTACATATTCCACAAAGAAAAGATCAAAAGAAATGACCGGGATCTTCTGACCATAATTGCACTAACGGCATGGAGTTCAAAATCAAGAAAAGTATTTGCCATTACGTTTGTATGTTATGGCGTATTTTTTTCACTATTTTCTGGAATGCTGATATACATGCCAGATGCTGATTTTGCAGAGATGTACAACGTAAAGTCATTTCCTCACGGGGAGATATACCCATGCTGTGAAGATGAAAACCCAGGATACATGCCAAAAGCAATTGTTTACCTGACCGAGAATACAGGTCTGCTCATAATTCCCATCAATCTGGTGTTTCAGGTGACAGTGTCGTATCTGGTTGCATTAAACGCAGCAGTTGCACTAAGTGCATTTAACATATCAAAGAAAGGAAGAGGTGCAAGCACTGTAGGTGCGGCTGCAGGATTATTCATTGCATGCCCAACATGTGCGGGGACGTTTCTGTCTCTTTTTGTGGGCACTATAGGCGGGATTACTGCAACCATAGCTCTAGTCGAACTGCAGACAATTTTAATTGCAATATCCATTCCTGTTTTGGTTATTACGCCTTTTATCATGGCCAGAAAGTTGAGAGATGCAGATGGTAGCTGTGCGGTTAATTTTACATGATATTTTTGAATTAAGATCTATCTGATGAAGAAGTTCCAGGATTCTAGTACCGGTCACAAAAATGTACTATGTGGCATGTAAGCATGATTAAAATCAGCTGACGGATTTGATTCAATTCTTCGTTTAGGGGGATGTGCTTTTTTCACATGTCTTTCAAGTCTTATGCTGTCTGAAAAAACCATGCTGCAACTAGGACATGAATCTTCTTTTGTCATACTTGATCACCATACTATATCATAATCAAGTATAAAAAAAGACACACGTGGATACATGTCGTTTATGGGTCTCAAATAGCAACTAATCAAAAGGTCTTGGAGGTTTGTTTTCTTCCCAGTTGGCATCTCTGAGATAATAATAAGTATCAGAATGTGATGCTTTTATGTAGATAGTTTCTTGGTCATCAAATCCTTTTAATGGCATAGGCTTGATTTGCCATGTAATGTATTCTCCATCCAAAAGGTGTGAATGCCAAATGGTTGCATGATTAACAGATTCATATCTCCAAATATCTACTAGCATAGTATCTTGATTACCATTTTTTTCCCATACTGTTCTATAGATATGAAATTCAATGTCTTTGCCGATACTATTATGACGAATCCCATCAATGTCAGGATTGCCATAGGATTTGAAACCAATACTTGAAACCACTCCAGCATGGTAATCTAGTTTCTCCTTGAGAGTGGGAGGGGTATGAGCGGATAATTCTCCAAGTTTTACAGTATCCGAGAATTCTAATCCATTACGTCTATAGGTGTCAGGTAAAAAGCCACTAGTCCATTCTTTTTCTTCATAAAATTCTTCAGGTAGTAAGGCAGTTTGCCATCCAATAATCCCATCTTCTTTTTCATGTGGACCAGAAGTTA
Organism: Candidatus Nitrosopumilus sp.; assembly: GCA_029263475.1. Lineage (GTDB taxonomy): Archaea > Thermoproteota > Nitrososphaeria > Nitrososphaerales > Nitrosopumilaceae > Nitrosopumilus. The sequence continues at coordinate 20,300 of JAJCXK010000051.1, read as the reverse complement.
GTAGTAAAAAAAAGGCAACTGGAATGACTATGGCGATAATTATGTATTTACGTTTCATTTCTAATCCTTAGACCTTAGGGATTTTCTGATTAAATTTTCAGTCATGACTAGGACTCAATGTTTAGATAATGACAAATAGTAAGTTCATCTTTCTCAGCATCATAATGTCCACTTGCCCAAGAATTTCCATATTCTGTTTTCCAAATTTCTAATTGTTTCTTAGGATCTGAATGAAGTTCACTGGAGGTATATTGAGAATAGTTACTGTAAGTAGAACATTTCGTTTCATAATACTGGTTGTACATTGCAACAATTGCCAAAATGATAACAATTCCAATTGCAATGAGAATGACTATTTTTTTGTTATTCATCATTTTCTCCTATTGATTTTTCATACCATCGTTATAAGAAATTACAATCAAACTTGTCATTGCAAATAAAAATAATTTTGAATTCATTTTAATTTTGCTCATTCAGAAACGTTTGGATTTTATCTTTTAAGTCTGTCGTATAATTTGTATCATATGATTTTCGTAAGAAATGAATATATCGGATACATTTTGGGAAACATAATCAAAATAAATTTAGACACAAATTCAAACCCGGTAAGGGTTGAACCATTTTAGTAATCATTTCATATGGAATAAAAAGAATAACTGAAATTTGCAATGTAAATAGCTAGATAGAAAGCTAATCCACCCAGACTATAGGGGGATTGTAAGGGTCAATCATTCTTATTGGATATGGTTCTGAGGTGCTGAACATCACAGCCTGTATTGCTCCCAGGATGATTGGAATTGCAGTAAGAGCAATTCCTAAAAGAAGACAGTTTCTGGCCTTTCTTGAATCATCATATCTTATTGCAAACCATGAAATCAAACCCCCAGCAATCCCTCCAAAAATAGGCAGAAGATACCAAAAATTGCTACGGATTCGTGTGGAAGGGTTGCTGAAAGAAGACATTGGTACTCTCTATTGCAGTTGGCAATTAAAAAAAATTGTTATTCTTGATTACAAACAAAATCAGTATTATAATTCATTTTTAGACCCACATGGAAATGAAGTTTTTTATCCATTCTGATAAACATAATGTGAAATCATATTCCAAAGTCATGACCCATGCTATGTTGGATGATTTCAGGATATTCACAAGCAATGGGGTTTTCTAAATCCGCCGATATGTGCCATGTCACAAAAAAATCCACATCATCAACTCTTTGAATGCCAAGATATTGAATAACAAGGACGTTTGTACCGTCCTCATCATTACAATGAGATACAAATCTATCAAATTTGTTCACAGTTGTGGTAAATTCAAAATCTTCCGAAGATGTAAAAAAGGAACCGGTCACTTTGCCATCTCGGTCTCCAAAAGTTATCAAAGCCGAATCATCTTCTATCTCTTTGATGTTTTGCATCGTGAAATATGATGTTCCAGGATTTACCTTGTCAAAGTGTACTTCACCCCCATCAAAACCAACAGCATTACCAACCAACCAAGATGTGGTTGCCCCATCACGAATAATTGGTTTCTCATAACAAAACTCATTCATGGATGGAGTCGTAAAACAGGTGGAATCCTTTAGGTATTTTGTCCTCTCAAACTGTTCAGGGGTATCTTGAAAATCTTTGCTTAGTTCCAGACTGTTTAGCGGAACAGAGAATTTGTAGAAATCTTCGATTGCAGAATAGTTTACCGAAACCAGCAGCAAAGGCACCATGATTGCACTGATTACAAACAAAGTGTTTACTGTATTCAGGATATGTTCATTTGATTGAACGGAGTTAAATGTCATGCTCTGAAGTTCAAGTCCAGAACCCTGATGATTCTAGCGCTAGGTTCTCATGAACTCCGTACCAAATATGTCAAAGCCAACTTCCAAGACTCCACGTTCAGAATCAAAGCCAACTGTCCCATGTGCATTGAATCCAGGTTTTCCCTCTGACATGTCAGAAATGACTGAGGAGTTAAAGTACCTGTCCACAGCAAACTCAAAACTGACATCAAGTGATTTTGAAGAATACGCAGGAATGTCTAACTTGCTGGAGTCCATCTCGTTTTTGAAATGGATGTCATGCCGTCCCAAAACAACATTTACGCCATCAATGGTGACCGTCACATTGTTTGGATTGACCACTTCAAGTGAGATGGCAAGTGTTGCCTTGGAATAAGATTCATCATACTGCATCAGAATGTCTTCAACCATAATTTTTGGATCAAACAAAGATTTTTCCTGAATCCATCCGCGTTCAATCAGTCTTGGAATGGATTCGAATTTGACACATGCAGGATTGCCACTGCCTTCCTTTTGCACCAATACCAGTTCCCTGTTACACTGAATTCGCTCAAGTGGTACGTTTGATTCGTGCTGCTTCAGTGGTGGCAGCTGTGTTATCTTTATCTTAGAATTACTGGAAATGTCAAGACTGCTTGCAAGTGTGTACGAGAATGGCAGCGTATTGTCTTTGTATTTTACAGTTACCCAGTCCCCTTCTGCAACCCTGAGTTTGTGCCCTGATGACTCTTCGGCAGTGGTAAAAAATACTGTACCTTCAAAGATCCCTGTCGCAGTTCCTGTCTCAGTTATGGCAAGTGTGATTCCTTTGGCATCTGATTTTGACCATACGTCAACATCAAAACTGTCCACTTTATTTGAATCCAAGTTCATATCAGAATCAATCACTCTTACTGTTCCGGGGTCTGTGATGTGATACATTCTATCCATCCAATGGATTGCTCCAAAATTCCCAAAGATGAGATCTGGATCTGATTTATCATCTAATTGTGCATGTATTTGAGGAACAATACTAAACGTAATTCCAATTAAAACCAAGAAAAATACAAAATATTTCATAATACATCTAGATGAATCTCAGATTCATAAGTCGTTTGAATTGTCATACCCACGTGTAAATAATTTGTTTAAAAAAAGAAAAATGAGAATCAGTTACCACTGACTAAATCCCAGATAAAGCCTAGAAATTCCCTTATCATGCATTTGATTCCTAAAAAAGTAGATAATTCAGAATCTGAATATCCGTTGACCCAGATCGAGCAAAGTTTCAATCAAATAATTCTAATCCCGACATGTACAACTCAAGACTTCATGATAGGATTATGCTCAAAATGCCATACGTCAGGCGTGTCCCTTGTATTACACGAGGAAACATTTGAGGCAGTGTGTGACAACTGCAGAAACTAGATCTACATCCTCTTTATTTTGTTTACAATCATCAGTTCGCGCCTTCTTGCAGTTCCCTTTGGTTTTGTTCTCAGCATTCCGCTGCAGCACGGGCAGCGTCTGCCATCCCAGTCCGTGAATATGTCGCATGCGGTGCATCTCTTTTGCCCTACGCCGTATCTTGTATTGGGCATTGGCGGTTTTGCAACCTTGTATCTGTAGCATGTTCCCTTGCACGGCATGATGATGAAATGAATCCAAAATCAATGATTAATGAATCTGCCTTTGATCTTGCAATGCATCTAATTTAGAAAAAAGAATGAGTTAGGGCTCTACTGTTTCGAGTTTGTCCCGGATTCTGTCATAATACCCGTTTAGTTCTGCCCCAGGAACATGAAATGTCGCTGAAACAATTTCCCCCACTGAAGAGTCGCAGTCAAATACGACATAGCTGTGTCCCTTGCTGGTTTCCACCACGCATCCAGCATCGATGACTGCCAGAACCTCTGCATTCTCCGTAACCTGCACGGGAATGTAGTTCCAGGGAGTTGTCGTGAAGGTGAGGATTACGGCCGTTGCAGCTGCCATCAGCAAGACCATCTTCACTGCGGACTTTTTCTCGTCTTTTTGTTTTTGTTGCTCGTACATTTTTTCTCATCATTATTAGGAAATGATTGAAGATAAATCAGAAAGTAACCAGAGCTACACCATGTTACTTTTTGGTAACTTCCTAACTTATCTTCAATGTGCACGTAATTGTAACATGAACAGCGACAGTTGCTTGATTGCAAAATCTACCGAGAAGAAAAACATGATACAAGGAATTCTAATTTGCATTTCATGTGGAGATGACAACGTGATTAGAGGAAAACACATGTTGCAATGTCTGCGATGCAATTATGTAAATTCCTATGAGGCGGCGGCATAATGGGAAGAACTTGCGTAGGAATCTGCATTAGATACAAAAGCATGAGAATGGCAAACAATCTGCAGTACAAGGTCGGACACAAGCGATGTACACATTGCGGCCTTTTCATGAGTACAGAAGAGGCAAGATGCCCCTGCTGCAAAACGGTTCTCAGAATAAAACCCAGAAGCAGAAAGGACAGAAAAAATATGATGCCCAGATACTCTTAATTTTTTTAATACTTTAATCCCAAATTGTAGCCAGCATTTCTGTGCCAAATGCCTCCTTGACGGTACGGGGTTTTTTATCCTTGAATATTTTTTTTGGCTCCCACTGCATGGAAAAAATTGCCATCTCTATCATGATTGGTGCCAATGCCTCGCCTTTCTTTGTAAGGTAGTATTCCACCTTTAACGGTCTTGTTCCGATTACTTTTCGTGTTATCAGACCTGCATCCTCCATGTCTCTGAGCCTTACAGACAACGTCTTTGTGCTTATTCCCTCCAGAGAATTTAGAAATTCGTTGAATCTCTTTTGCTTTAGCAAAAGCATGTTTCTTACAATGTTCATCGTGTATTTCTTTCCCATCAGACTCACGCTGATCTCAACGGGACAATTTCTCATGCCAAATTCCTTGAGGTGTTTTTCTAATGGGATCATATCGGTAAGAATTACTTGTATATTTAATAACTTTACTTTATACAGTTACTGGATAAATTCTGAATTACTGTCAGCTATTTACGATTATGCCCCCCACCAGCATTGTTTTCATAGATCAGAATCCTCGGGAACAGGTTTGTCGTAATGTGGTGGTATCTCCTCCGGAGATGATTTGCCATCATACAGAAGTATTTCTGAGATTCAGATGTTTTTTGGTAAATGTTCTGAAACATCAGTAAAATTTGATATAAAAAGAATCCAAAAACCAAATATTCCGACCAAAATAATTCCAATGATTATCAATAATGTATTTTTCAATTACTTACACGCAAAATGTAAGTCAATCAGTACTAAAACGGACCGACTGGTTTTTGCAAGTAACAAAATCCTAGAATGTCTCTTTCCTCGTCAAATACTCCTCCTCTCCATTTGTCTCCGTAGTGTTCTTTCATTTTTTCCAATTGTTTGTACGGATCACGATCCAATCGGTCATTTGTTATTGAAGTTCTTTCCAAATAGTCAGGAAATGCAGTGCATCCCTCAGCAAAAAAGGACCCGTAAATGGTACCTGAACCAAGCACAATCACAAGGGTAAGTGCAGATCCCAAAGCCCCATATGCCAGATCTCGTCTGTTAATCATGCTTGTTCTCCCTTACAAAATCTATCATGTGGGGCTTCTCAGAGTTTGGATTGAAACATTCAGTTAGCATGTCCGTTTCCTCATCATATGTCGCACTGACAAATCCTCTTCCGTGTTCATCCTTGAAAATTTCTATCTGTTTGTATGGATCAGGATCAAAGTCTTTGCGAAGACTCTCCTGATTAGAGTATTCCTCATGCGTATGGCAATAGACTGTGGTGTAACTATGAACTGTTGAAGCGCCTTGTAATGATAATAGCAAAATTGCCCCACCTAACACCATGGCCAAAATATCTCGTCTTGTTATCTTCATTGTCCTCTCTCTTAATTATGATTAAATTGTATCAAATTCATCCTTGTCATTCTTTCATCATTTACAGTATTTGTACCAAGTGATGAATTGTCAAAAAGAAAAAAAGAAAATCGGCTACCAAAATACCCGTACGTGTTGCATCCGTTTGACACTCGTTGTCTACAAAAACTTGCCAAAACTTGAATTGTCTAGCATTGTTCGAGCAATACTTGTGAATGTATTTTATGCTTCGAATCACTTATGAATTGTATTTTGTAATTTTTTAATATGAACAAGAATTTTTTGTTTGTGTTTTTTGCCATTGCTGTAATCGCGGTAACTATTGTAGTAGGTAATACTTTTACATCCGAATTATCTCAAAATTCCACTGATTGTTTTACAACACCTTCGATGAACGAATTTTGCTATCCTGACCCTGTCATGCATGAAACTGGAGGTCTGTCAAAAATAATCGGAAGTGATGCAGATTCTGATGATGGCGAAGTGCATTTTGACAATGTGGACACTGGAACCTTTTACTATTCCATTAAAAACATGCAGCAAGTTAGTGACGGTGATGATGCTACGATCACTTTTGGGGATAAGGATGGATATGTCGGAGGATCCTCAACCGTATCTGAATCTTTTGAATTTTTCACAACTTTGGAAAAGTTTGACACATTTGTCTCGCATTGCAATAATGAAGAAGGAACCAATGTTAATGTAGTCCAGTATATCGGAATTGAAACAATTGGCAACACTGACTATTTTGTTACCTGGCATACTGGAGTTGACTTGGAAGAACCCATCACATGCAAGTATCCGGAACTCATCCAGAACAGCATGAGTCGTAATTTTGGAATTTAATTTTCCAAATTAGGTTTCAGAGATTGTCAGTTCAACGGTATCTCGAGGAATGATCGAATAGCTTAACTACATACGATATCAGTTACGATGTGATGTCAGTAGATCGACTAGCTATGATTTGATCTGTCGTGATAGCAGTCATTGCAGTAGGATTGGTCTTTGACGGCGGTATGTCCGAAAATACTTCTGATGCAATTTCCAAAAAAATCAAGACCGATACCGTGAATCCGACGCCATCATCAATACATCTGGAAACAGACAGGGACACATACACTGAAAATGACATGATTATCGTTTCAGGTAAAGTAAGTAAAATACTGCAAGACACCATAATGCTTCTTGTAGTATTTGATCCCATGGGAGAGACAGTCACGATGACTCAAGTACATATGGATAATAACGGAGAATTTACAAAAAAAATCTCCATGGAAAGATCATCATGGCTGCAAAACGGAATCTATACGATAAAGGTCCATTACGGAGATGATGTCACTGCAAATATCGAATTTACGTTCATGATGCATTTAGAAGATGGTAAATTGGTTTAGTTATTTTTTGTAAAAAATATAACAATTATCAAAATCTTGATTTTCATTTAATCTCCAGCATTTTAACGAAGGTGCATTTTTCTCCATTCACAGGTGTCATTGGTTATGATATGGGTTTCATTCTCATATTGCAAATAAGATTGATCTGTTTCCAGTCCCAACGATACACGATTGCAATGATCCAGAATTTTCTTCATTTGCAATTGTTCTTTCTCCTCTCGGTGCAGACTAGGATCATATCCGGCTGGCCACCATTTGCAATAATTTTCATCCCAAAAATGCGTTGAATTGCTTTTGTTTAGAGTGTACTTGGAGTCAAACCCATCTGCACCACAAAAAGATAATTGAGACCTGATCCAATCCCTTTCAACAAGTCCTGCCCTTGATTCAGGCTTTATGCATGCAGGTGAACCGTCATGTTTTGTTACAAGAACTAATGAATCTCTGCATTGAATTTCCTCAATTGAAATTCCTACCTTGAATTGCTTTAGTGGTGCAATATCAGATAAGCTTGGAGGAAGATAATCAACTTGTCCTTGTTTGTGTCCTTTGTTTGCTTCTGCAAAATTTGGTTCACCATAAATTGGAATTGACGATGCAATATTGAACAGCTCATCTAACGGCAGCTTTGCCCTCAGATGTGCAGACTTCTTTTTAACATCATCAAAAAAGGTGACACTGGCTGGAGAATCATATGTGATGTCGCTTTCTACAACATCTCTTGTCTGTTTTTCTGTGGCATCGCCCATCATACCGTTTATCATTATTTGCTGTCCTTCATCCTGTGCAACTTTGATTGGGAGGGACTTGGTGTTGTTGACGTTTGGTCCGTCAACATTGTAGATGATCAACAGTCCTTCATCGTTCCAGAATTCTGAGAATCTTGTAGTTTCAGTATTGATATCTGCTGGAGAATAAACAAACCTCTGCTGGTCTTCAGATCCATCCATTCCTCGAAACTCATATCCAGAAGGGAGGTACTTTGGAATTCCAAAACCACTGCCAATTAATTTTTCAGCATCTGTTTCAGAAATTTCAGTATTCAAATGTGGAAATGCCCCGCCCGGAAGACCTGACCTCAAGGATTGGTCTACATAGTCATCAATTTCCCTGTCAACTACGATAAAGAATCCCAAACCTCTCATTCCAAATGTGGTACTTTGTCCAAGAAACGTTATGAAACTTGAATGGGTACCGGTGTCTTTTGATATTGTAAGGTAAAGTTGTGTAGAATTTGTCTGGTGTGGCATCACCGTAATCCGTTCTGGTTCAAAACGAAATGTCTCAAACAATCCCAAATTAGGCCCTCTTGGATCCTTTAGAGTAATCTGTTGTGGTTTGTCATCATTGTTTTTTACATGTACGGTAATTGTTGCTGATTCTCCCCTATCCAAGGCAAGGATGTTGTGGTTGGTCCCTGTGCTGTAAAATCATCAGCTGAAAGATAAACGTCAAATGGCGTCAACACTACTTGTGACTCTGCAAATGCTGTACCGATAACTCCAGTCAAAACAAGTAAAATTACAAAATATTTCACAGATACTTTCAAAATCAAACGCTCATAAGTTCTTCTAAGAATTCTCATCAATGGGAAAATTACCTATCTTTTCGATATCAATTCGGTGTTTGATTTATCAATTCGGTATCTTTTCGGAGAATCAGTTTATCAATTCGGTGAAAGGATTATCTTTTCGGAAACAGAATTTATCTTTCCGGTGCTGTTTTCTATCTTTTCGGGAAAATATTCCGAAACGCCGGATTGATAATTATCTTTTCGGAGAACAAAAATGATTTTTCGGAAGGATATTGTATTTCACCGGATTAATATTTCCAAAACTCCCGAGACTGTAGATGTTTCTCGAAACTTTTGATCGCTGTTCTATCTTTTCGGTATCAATTCGGTGATTTTTCCGAAACTTTTCCGAGAATCTCCGAGAGTTTTCCGAAACTGCCGGAAAGATACCGAAAAAATTATCTGATCGCAACGAGTCTAATTGAGAAATTTATCGGTTTGTGATAACAATTGACTATTAAATCAACATCCTTTAGAAGTCTCAAAAAAATACCTGCCCAACAGCAGATCTTAACAAATCTAGAATCAACTGAAAATAAAATTAAAAATAGAGTCCATCAACTGAAACAATATGGCTAAACCAAACATTTTGTTTTTGGTTTTTACATTTGTTATAGGCAACACATTTTTGATTTATCCTGCATTTGCTGTATCTTCTGAAGGATGCAACATGTTTGAAATCACATTTGATTGTGATTTATCTGGATGGATGAAATTAATTTTAGGGGATATTGCAATAGCTGCTACTTTGGCAATATTTTTACATTATTTAGTACATCGGAGTAATACAAAAATTGAAGAAAACAGTAATGCGATAAAAAGTAACAGTGTGGCAATACAAAAAATCATCACAGAGCAAGAAGGAATTAGAAAGAGACGAAAAATATATGTGATTCAATCGTTAAAAAATCATTTTAGTTCGTTGCTTCTGTGTGTTGGTATTGTAAATAAATTTCCAGATGTATCATCAAATACTTTGGTAGAAAGAAGTAAGGAATTAGAAAGCATATCACAAAGAATCCAAAATACTTTGAACTTATCAATTGACGTACTTGACCCCATGTTTGTTGAACAAATTGAAAAATTCCTCACAACAGTTGAACAAATAGCACATAACATTCAAGAGAACAAATCATGGAATTATGATTCTATTAAAGACAATATTGCACAAATGACAAAGCGATTAAACAAATACTCAGATACAGATGATATAATAAAATGACATCAACAATTGAATCTTCAATCAAATCACTAGAGCGAGCAGATAAGGAAGGTAGACCAAAAATAAGATCCACATTACCCGAATTATATCGTTCTATAGATGTAGGTGGAATCATAATTGATTGTAATGAAGCTTATGCAAAAAGATTGGAATATGACGTAGATGAAGTAATTGGAATGTCATTGTTTCAACATTCCCCTAAAGAAGATCAACAGCGAATGTTAGAGTTATTTGAGACTTGGAAAAAAACAGGTAAAGTCTATAATCGTAGAATTAACCTGATAACAAAACACAACAAAATTGTCAAGGTATTACTAACTGCAAATAACAGATACAATACAGGAGGAAAGTTAATTGGAAGTGCTACCATTTTACGGGACATTTCAGAACTTAAAACACTACAAGACCTGGTAAAACTCAGAAAATATGAAAGTCTTTACGAGAATTCACCTGATATGTATAGAACAGTAAATTATAGAGGCATAATCATAGATTGTAATAAAGCGTATGAGGATAGAATAGGATACACAAAGGAGGAAATCATTGGAACCAATCTTCTTGAACATACAGCAAGCAAAAGCATAAGCAACATGCGTGTAAACATGGCAAGTTGGAGAAACACGGGAAAGGGAACAACTTCTGAAATATGGATAAAGAAAAAAAATGGGGGTGAATTTCCAGCTATTCTTACGCCAACTAATCTATATGATGATGATGGGGCATTAATCGGCAGAAATGTTGTAATAAAAGATATGACTGAACTATACGATACAAAACAAGTTCTAGATGAACGAGAAAAAATTGATCAATTAAAAGAAGAATTTTTATCAATCGTAACTCATGAATTAAAATCCCCACTCACACCAATTCTTGGATTCACTCAAGCTTTAACAAAACCAAAACTATTAGGAAAATTAACTCCAAAACAATTAGATGCAGTTAACATTATTTTATCAAATGCTACTAGATTAAAAAAACTAATTGGGGATTTACTAGATGCTCATAAATTAGAATTAGGAAAAATGCGTTTTGATCAAAAAGAAATCATTATAAGTGATTTGTTATCTGGAATACAATCATCATTTGACTATATTGTAAAAGAAAAAAATATCAACATGGATTGTGAATATAATGAAAAAACAACCACCATTATCAGTGATAAAGACAGAATTGAGCAGGTCTTAACTAATTTAATCTACAATGCAATAGATTTTGTTCCAAAAGACATAGGAGAAATCAAAATCACAGCAGAGATAATGGACACTTTTATGAAATTTACTGTACAAGATAACGGACTAGGCATATCAAAAGAAAAACAGGATAAATTATTCTCAAAATTCTATCAGACAGACACATCACAAACAAGAAAACATGGTGGAACTGGTCTTGGGCTTTCAATATGTAAAGGAATAGTAGAGAATTTAGGCGGGAAAATATATGTTGAAAGCGCCAAAAACATGGGAAGCAAGTTTTATTTCACCATCCCGATTCATGGAAACGAAGTACAAAATGAAAATTCTTGAAATAGATGATAATACTGACATCATAAAATTTGTGGAAATGACGGCTGTCAGTCTAGGACATGAATTCTTATCTGCCACAGGTGGAAAAGAAGGACTAAAAATGATTGAGGAAAATCAATTTGATCTAGTTTTTCTAGATCTGTCTATGCCAGAATTCTCAGGTATTGATGTAATCAACGAGCTTGTTACAAAAAAATTAATGCAAAATCAGAGAATTATTTTGTTTACCGCATCAACCGGAATAGAAAGTCAGATTGATGACTTGATAAACAAAGGCATACATTCGTATCTTGTAAAACCCGTAGATATTGATGCATTGATGGATAAGATTAATGAGATTGAAAAATTATTGTAAGACATGATCTAGTTTTCATTTTAAGTTATTTCAATAGGTTCTTTGCAATTTTTTCTGTTTATGATTTGATTTACAATCATAATTCCTATTACAACTACAATGATGGTATAGTTTACAGGTGATTTTAGCAACTGTGTCACAGCCCAATTTGAGGGATTACATGTATAACTTCTCCAATGTATTCATCCTCAATAATTAGAAAGTCAGTACCAGGAATGGATATGGGATACATCTCCCAAAGTTATGACTGTTTTAGATTCATCGTTGGTTATAGATACAATTCTGTGTACAATCACTTTGTGGTGATCTAAAGGTCGATTAAAAACAATAATGTTTCCTATCTCTATGTCTTCAAATAGTTCATATCCTTGAACTATTATGACATCATCTTTTAGTAAGACTGGAACATGTTTTTACTGGCAACAACATAAAATGTATTTTGTGTTCCAAATACTATTTGTAGACCTATCCAAATTACTAGAATTCCGACACTAATAATTATGGTGTCGGATAATTTTTTTAGAAAGTAATTTTGTTATCAATAGTTTTATTTTCATATGATGACCGTATTAAATTACTGCATATCACAACCCATGGTGTTCTGACATCCAGCAATCTATAATTATCAGACATGATTTTTAGTTAGCACATATGGTGAGTAGGAATACCTTCAAGATTCTAGTAGCAATAGGACTGATTTTGTTTATATCTAGTACCTCTATAATCTACTTCATGAACGATATATCTTTGGTCCCTCATGGAAAATTAGTGGATCTTACACATAGTTTTTCATCAGATACGATTTACTGGCCTACTGAAATTGATGGATTCAAACTTGAAACACAATTTGCAGGGCAAACAGAAAAAGGATACTATTATGCTTCAAACAACTTCTCATCCCCTGAACATGGAGGAACTCACCTAGATGCACCAGTTCATTTTTTCAGAGAAGGGCATACTGTTGAACAGATACCACTAGAGAGACTGACGGGATCAGCCATAGTGATTGATGTATCTGAAAAGGCACTTGACTTTAGAGATTATCAAGTAGTAATTGAGGACATTACAGAATGGGAATCAAAACATGGCCTGATTCCTGAAAATTCCATTGTACTGTTATACACGGGCTATGGACAGTTCTGGCCAGATCGTTTGAAGTATTTGGGAACTGAGGATTATGGGGAACAGGCAGTAAGCTTGTTGCATTTTCCTGGCTTGCATCCAGACACAGCAAAATGGTTGGTTGAAAACCGACAAATCAACGCAATTGGTCTTGACACTCCGAGCATTGATTATGGGCAGTCAAAATTATTCCAGACTCACCGAACTCTGTTTGAAAATAATATACCCACATTTGAAAATGTTGCAAACTTAGATCAAATTCCAACAACGGGGGCATATGTGATAGCACTGCCGATGAAGATTGAAGGAGGAAGTGGAGCTCCTTTAAGAATAATTGCAATCATCCCTGAATAAATCGTCAATCTACAATCCACATCAACAAAATCAATTCAAGACACAACAGAACCATAACTTTTAACATTCCATTAAATGTGACTGCTCCAGCATCAATGACTCAGACAAAAATTATGGCAATTTTATTTTTTCACAATCATTGGAAATTATCCATACTGGTTATCCGATAGATACCCAAACTGTTGTAATTACTGTTAGCGATATTGCTGGTGAAGAGGGTTTAATTCTGGTAATAACTACTCAATTGAATTATCAAGGCAGATGTAAATTTCATTATCTGTGCTTTGTTGATCCATACTGGTAATTAGTAGGCCAGGTCATTATTGTTCTTACAGACAATGTGAGAATTTACCAAGGTTGTATAGATGGAAATTGTAAAGATGTTATTGATTACAAGTGTCTATATTTATTTCGTGTTATTTACCATCAATATCTTTTGGAATCTTAGCGTGAAAGATGTAAACATCTAGATCATAAAAAGGTAGGTCATGCCAGAGTTGCGTCTAGTTGAGATGTCCTGTGATGTGACAAATGAAAATTCTTCGAACATTCAGAGACTAGAATTAATTGTAAATAATCATGGCTAATTGGATATGTTAATCTATTTGAAAACACTTTACCAGAATATTGAAGATTGGAATAAGAATAATTTTCAGTTTGGCACTGATAATTATTACTTTCACTGGGGGTGTATTAATTAATCTAAGCATAGTTCGTGCAGAATTGATAGAAAATACTGCAGAAAATTCAATAACTTTTGCAAGAGATATTTCAGATAGGCTAGACCATAGAATGCAAGAAAGCATGACCATGTTGAAAATCATTGCTGTGGATCCAGAAGTACAAAGTTTGGTTAAGGAATCCAATCTTGAATTTGAAAAACTTGAAAACATTGACAAATTTCTAGCTGAAGGTGAAGCAGAATGGCACTCAAACGCAGGAAAAGATAACCCCCTCTTTAACGAGATAACAAAAAATCATTTATCACAACGATTAGAAGAGATCAGACAAACATTTCATGAATCAAGTGGCATTGATATCTTTCCTGAGATTTTGATAGCTAACAAGTATGGGGCAACAATAGCTGAAAATAACAGAACCACAGATTGGGATCAATCAGACAGATTACAATTTCAAAACACAAAAAATTATGGATGGCATCTAAGTGATCTTTACTATGACAAAAGTGCTAACACTTGGGGTTTAGAAGTTGCTTTGGACATAAGAGATGATGAGAACTTTGCGGGTATGGTAAAAACAGTATACAATATCGAGGACATAATAGAAATGTTGCATAGTGCAAGAGATGCGGCGCCATATGACGATTATAGAATCTTTGTGTTTACAGGAGATGGCAGATATATTTACGGCGATGACTCTGACATATACACATTAGGTGGTAATGCAGATGAAACTTTTATCGGCTATGAATTACAGACAGAGAAAGAAGGATTTTTCATTGTTGATGTGTTTGGTACAGATCGATTAACATCTTGGACTACTTCTGATGGTTTTAGAGACAATCCAGGATTGGGATGGGTTGTAACAATATCAATTCCTGAACAGGAATTTTTGGGAGAAATAAACCAAATTCAAGATATTTTGATCGGGGTTCTTTTGGTTTCTATCGGGATAGCAATAGTTACATCCATCTATATGATTAGAAAGGTTGTTGCTCCCATCATAACGGTAAAAGATGCTTCTAGCGAAATTTCACGTGGAAACTTTGATGTATGTACTGCAATAAAATCAAATGACGAGATAGGCCAGCTGTCATCATCTTTTGATCTGATGGCAAAAAAACTACAAAAGGCTCAAAAGGATATCAATCTAAGAGAAGAATTGATAAAACAACAAGAAGATCTTCTTTTGAAATTTTCTGATTCCACTCAAGACTGTTCTGTAGGTGTTATTGATATTATGAGCTCGACTAAAACTACTGCAAATTTAACCAATGACCAAACAAGTCATTTTTATGGTATTTTTATAAATGCAACAGCTAAAATTATAAAAAAATTCAACGGCGTTACAGTAAAAAACTTAGGAGATGGAATCTTGTTTTATTTTCCAAAAATGAAAACCAGCACCGAAGAAGAGTTAAAAAATACCCTTCAATGCTGTTTTGATATTTGTGGAGCACATGATGAAATTAACAAAGAAATGAAACAAGGAAATCTACCACATATTGATTTCAGGATAAGCATCACATATGGTGACGTAAGAATAGCAAAAGTGGCAACTTCAATGGTTGAGGATATTTTTGGCTCAACTGTGAACAAATGTGCAAAAATAAATCATCTTGCCAAAGCTAATAGTATAGTGGTAGGAGGAAATTTTTATGAAGAAGTAAAAAATTTGACTCAATACACTTTTCAGCGTTTGGATGATCATCCGTCTGTAAAACAGTATGGTTATTCGGTTTATTCTGTATCTAAGAGATAAGATTAGTACATTTTAATCCTTTTTTCAATTCTAACAGATGATTGACAAAAGACTTTCACGTGGATGCGTTTTCTAATCACCTAACTAGTATGACTTATCAACTTCATTCACTTTAGACATTTCAAATGAAATACAATATGGATTATTTCAAATTTGATTACAATTTCTTTCATATGCATAGATTGTGGTTCGATATGAATTTCATTAAAAACTGAGATTCAAAATAGATGGTCACATGTTTTACAGTGAATAATTACTAGACTTCGATTATACTAATTTTCCATTTTGAGTAGAATTATTTTTTCCACGTGGGTCTGCTAAAATACTCCTTAACTATATCCCCAGCACAATGTGTTGGGGGATATAGTTAAGGCGATGATTAACGTACCCACGTGGATATATTTCCTGAAACACTATCATGTACAAATGAG
Source organism: Candidatus Nitrosopumilus sp. (assembly GCA_029263475.1). Taxonomy (GTDB): domain Archaea; phylum Thermoproteota; class Nitrososphaeria; order Nitrososphaerales; family Nitrosopumilaceae; genus Nitrosopumilus. Next base: position 4,181 of record JAJCXK010000051.1, on the reverse strand, counting down.
TAAAAAACCTGTAAGATCTAAACGAGAACGGATTGTCGTACCATTGATTTCTCAAAATTTAAAAAAATCTAATTTTTCCACAATATATCCACGTTCAATCAAGATCTCAACAGATTCTGGAGAAATGTATACTGCCTGGTTTTTTTGGTTGAGCCACTTTTCATGTGTCAAAAATAGCATACTGTCATGAAGCGTCTCATACATTATCTCTTTGTTAGTGATTTCTCGTGAATCACTGTCATATGAGCTGGACATAAAAATCTCAATGTAATCATTAGTTATCCCCGTATGCTGATTTCCTATGCGCTTGACAATAACTTCAACACCATCAGAGGTGTTTGATACGTATTCTTCAAAAAAATTGGGCATGTTGACATTTACATCGTCAACCCTTGTTTGAAAGGTGAATTCTGAGGGTTCTGGAAAATAATGACAGGGTACAAAAAAGTATTCTAGTGATGCAGTCACGTTGCTTGTCGTGTATTGATGGATTGAATGCATTCGAGGTGGAAATGAATCCTCTTGAGCCAATACCCGGTACGTTGGATTTGTAGATTTTGACAAGAAATATGATGTCAGTGGATTCTTTAGTATCTCTTCCCTCATTATCTTGTTAGCTTGTATGTCTGAAGGCTTTTCTTCGTGATACCAGTCACAAAATTCTCTTGAATTTATCGTAGGATATTCCATTGTGGAATTTCCAAATGGAATTTCATGGATATTATCATCTGATATTATCTTTGAATTTTCAGCATTCCTATTCTCTGTATCTGGTTGGAGTGTCTTCACTTGTTCAGTTTTTTTATCGATTTCTTTGTCTTGTTTCGTTGTTGCTTTCAGATAAAACTCTCTTTCATCTTCTGTTTCTGCAAATTCTGCAACCACGTTGTAAAATCCATGTGGCGTTCCAAATGGCAGATTGGTTCGTGTTGTGTAATCCCATTTTGTGTCATCTGATGTGTCCAGATAATACAAAAATTCACCATTTTCATCCAAATCAACTTCAGCTTCATGTATTGGCGTTTGGCTATTTTTTACGTAAATTTTGAGTGTGATTGATTCATCCGGATTTATTTCACCATCGTCAACTGAATGCCCGTATCCGTAAATTTTGAGCATGTCACCCTGTGCATAATTTGACATGTCTGCGTTCACACCCACATGATTGCCAAGGAGATTTTTTATCTGCTTTATCGTTTCCTTTCTTTCCTGTTCCTGTTGGTATTTTGCTATGTCATTTTCAGTTAGCACATAATTGACACCAAAAATTTCTACAAATTCCTTACCTACTGAACTTGATACTATTTTGTAGATTCCATCATCCCAAGAGATTGGTATTATGCGAGTCTCCATCCCAATGGAATCATTGGGGCCATAACTGTGACCATAACTCATAAGTTTACCCGACGGATGTACGATGATAATTGTAAGGACATGACCGCCCTTATCCTCAATAAAACCAGACATCTTCACTATATCTCCGTCTGAATAATTTTGCCTGTCAAGTATCATGTAGTCTTCCTTGGCAAAAACATTTGGAACTACTGCTTCCGGCTTGTTTTCTGGTTCTGCAAATGTGTTTGTAGGATGAGAGACTGTAATTATCATACTTAAAAATACTGCAGTAATGACTATCCTCACGACCATTCAGACTTGAATTTTTGAGAGTTCATATGCATTACTACTACATTATATTGACATTTGGAAATAAAACCAAAACAAGAAATAATTCAGTAGCAGATCTTATCAATGATCACATTTTCGTTTTGATCATGAATAGGTTGATTTTGGCATCATCGATGCTTGCGATGTTTGTTCTGATAGTTGGGTTTTTGCAGGCCGAAGCATACAATGAAGGGGTAACTATAACAGAGTTGAGGCTTTACAATGTAGATATCGGCAAGGACGGTTTTACCATTGGTGGGATTACGGGACCATATGATACAGCTCCGACAGAGCAGGTAAAAATCACAATTTTTGACAAGAATGAAGATGAATTGATCTTTGACGGATATGCGACAGTTGATGATTCACATTATTTTCTGTTTGATGATGATGACAAGAAAAAGTTTTGGGAATTTTCATTGGATTCAGAGACTTTGGAGAGATGGAGTGCAAGTGGAGAATATGGTATGATGGTACAACTTGATGGCAAATCAGACGAGGAAACTCACACCTTTTATGATTTCAAGGGAGAATTAGTGCTATCAGATGGTGCCATACAAGACAAATATCAAGTAGTACAGACAAAGATCATTTCAGACAGGCCAAAAGACAATGACGGTACTGGATATGTAGAGACAGGCAGTGTAATTACCATGAATGAACGTGTGTCTAATCCCCACAATTATGAGGTTTCAGCATCCATAGAGTATGTCTTTGAGAACCTAGAAGGCAACAACCACTGGGAAAATAAAAAGCATACGGGCACTGTATCTGCCAATGGAGCATATGGCACACATCAGAAATATTTTATGCAGACTCCCGGAAAATTCTATATTCACATGGTCTATGAAATAGATGGAAAAGTGACAAAGGATCCTAATCCTCGTGAATTCATAGTAGTTGAGGAATACTCTGATGCTGCAACGAACGGATGCAATCCTGACCGCGAGATAATTGTAAGATCGAACTATAGTCAAGCGGTATGTGTTTTTCCTGAATCTATAGAAAAACTTGTACAGCGCGGATGGGTTTCAGACTAGCTTCGTTTTCTATTGAGATGGATATTGCTTTATGTATCTCTGAATCAACTCATCGATTATTTTGTCACTTGTTTGCATGTTCATGTCCCTATTTGCCGACTCTATGGTTTCTTTTTTACTTGCAATCAAATCCTCGATGGAATATTTCTCCTTGATTTGCACGTCAAAGAAATGGTCATCACACAAGACCATCAAATTGTCAAACTGGACTCTGCTATGATCAGAGAGACCAGGATCATAGTGAATTTGCTCCTTCTCATTTGATACTATGGAGAATATGTGGCCGCTTACATGCCCGTAGCAGTCTATGCAGTTTGCACACGGATGCAGGTTGCATCTGTTGCCGGAGTTTTTGAGCAGCGATGTGATGGTTTGTCTGGTTGGCTGAATTCTGGATTTATCCTTGTCTGGTTTGGATGTCTTGGCAGATTTTATTTTGCTGCCATCACTTGCGTATGCTTCGTTTAACTTTTCAACAAAATCGTGGTTTGCTTGCCTGATTTTCTTGGTCCTTTTTTTCCACAGCATCCAAGAAATTGTAAGTGGGATTGCAAGAACAAAAAAAACAAGATACCTCCAAAGTCCAGAATAATCCCCCTGGCTTACCCTTTGCTGCTCCTCTGGCCCCATGATCAGCCCATCCATCTGGGCAAAGGAGTCTAACGTTAAAACTGGAATCAAAAAAGCCATTACCGTAATTATCAAAATATTCCCTTTCATTTTTCAATCACCCAATGTCATGCTGAATAACCTGCACATCATATAAAAAATCCATAAAGCGAGTATGCGATGCCTGTGATTGCAAGAGCAATCGCAATCAATTTTCTATGTCTTTTGCCAAACACAAAATACAAGACTGAAGATGTGAATAAAGCCAGAGATGCAAACCCGACAAAAATCGTAAAATAATTGTACAAAGCAATGTGTATCGGAATTTTATCCTTGGTAAGATCGTCATTTACAATGCAAATTACATTTACTGATTCCACGCCGTAACCACAGGTTTCTCCATCTGGCGGAGTCATTGCAGGATTTGTTAACATGCACACTCCGTCTTTGAACACTGTTCCCTCTCTGCAAATGTTAAGTGATTCCCCTCTGTGATATTCAACTTTCAAATCAGTTCCCATTATTGATGTAATATTTTTCTGAATATCAGGCCAGTATCTTGAATCAAGAAAGTCTGCATTGACATCTATGATGTGTTTGCCGTCATCTATTCTGTGACTTATGACTATGTCTTTTATTGGAAAACCCTCAACGTTCACGTTTGCATCAAATGCGGCGTGCAATGATTCCCGTGCCTTCAGCATTTGTGGGGAAATCTTGTCTGAGGTTGCCATTTGCCGGTTTGATGGAATCACCTCAAAGTTATACTGTGGAACCCCTCCGATGGTGGTTCCGCTAGCAGTGTCCCCTACCTCTGAAAACGTCCTGAATCTTCCCTCGTATTCCGGAGTCCACTCAAATGTAAAG
>JAJCXK010000050.1 GCA_029263475.1 Candidatus Nitrosopumilus sp. | reverse complement strand
GAATTAATGGCTGTGTCCACAACCACAAGAGTCATGTCCGCCATGGCCTTCTGATTCTTTACCTGCACATTTGGAACATTTCTCTGCTCCTGTTGGGGAGAAGAAACCAATTCCACATGATACACATTTTTGATTTGACATAATGAGAGTACGGAATTGCCGTATTTAATTAATACGCATTATTTAGCCTGGGATGAAAATAATAAAGTTCAGGATAATTTAGTTTGGGTTATTCAGTTTTCTGAAATACTCTGTATTCTCCGATGATAGAGTTACACTTGTGGCATGTGTATTGTCCTCTTTCTATCAAAGTTAATCCATCTGCAACTGCTTCGTTTGGCTGTTCCTCAATTTGTATTTGAGTTGGTCCATCAAACTCTGAATCGCATTGTTTGCAAAAGTGTTTTGACATTTTTGCAGTGTCTAATTTTTCAAGTGATGCCAAAAAATGCTTGTCTATATTTGGAACAAGTTTTGATTTTGTTACTTGCTCATCAGTAAGATCTGCATTAATCCATCCACCTGATCCTGCTAGTTGAATTTCTGTCAATTTAATATACTGTCTTGTTTGGTCTTAAAATACTGTTTGAACCAGATGATCTTTTATTTTCATCATGGAAAAAAGTCAGTCTCCTTCACTGTGGAGACTCTGAAATGCATTAACTAGTTTATGTGAGCATTGGGCTCTTCCAGCTAACACCGCGAGATGTCTCTGACTCAATGAATCTCTTACGTCTATGTTTTTGTTAAAAAACCAGAATCAAAAATAATTACTTTTAGGTTAAATTTCTAAACGTCCGATCAAAAAAATCATGTGTAATTGTTTTAGAATCATTTTCTTTCCAATACACAAGAAATAGCTTCATTATTCGGCAATATTCATCAAATTTGAGGAAATCAGATAGAACCCGTTGTAATAATCATCAGCACATGACTTTGATTTTTGAGGTAAATAACACTTTGAATTACACTACGACGGAAGTTTTTTTCATCTAGTTCATTACACCATTGCTGTCTTTAGAATCTGATTCTACAATTGCTTTTATTTGAGATGTATCTTCACAGTTTTTTCTAAATCCAATGGTGTGCTGTAATATTCTAACCATGCCATATCTCTTGTAACTACTAGTTGATTCATCATATTCTTTGTCATGTTTTGTCAAAATCACTGCTTTGACTTTTTTCTTACATGTTTTGCAATATACAAAAATCTCCTTCACAAGTTTTTTAAATTATTTGTGAACTTAAGGTTATTGGAATAATTGTAGGTTTTACTCTGTGCCTTTTTCTAACTTTATTTTTCTAATGACTTCTTGAACTAATTCTTCATCTTTTGTAACTAATTCTTGTAGTTTTTCCTTGTATTCTTCATCTCCCCATTTATCTAGACCCAACATTTCTTTGACTAGTTTTACAATTTCAGATTTATTTCTCTGATGGTCACGTTTGGTAATTTCTGCTCCTTCCATAACTCTTCTCAAATAATTATGAATTTTAAGCGTATTGATTTTTTTAGTAGAACTGGGGACTGATGTTGTTGAATTTTAACTGTATTTTTTCATCGTGTAGTTTCAAGTGCAATAATGTTGATGAAGACGAATTTCTAAAACATTTGAATAAGGAACACCGTGATAAAATTTTGGACATTTCAAAAAAAGAAAATATTTCAATTAAAATGGCCGAAATGATTACGGTGACAAATTCTACGGTGTTCATTAATTCTGGATAATTAACAGCAAAGTGGAATTAGATTCTATTCATTTACCTGTGACATAACTGATATACAATATTGATGAGGTGATGACTGAAATCCCGATGATTATTGCCAGTTCTTTTGTTGAAAATACACTTGTTCTAACACTCACTAACTCCCTACAGGAATTCCAAACTTAAGCTTATTGAAAGTCAGTATGTCCAACATGGGTAAAAGGTCAAGAAAAACCAGTAGATTCTTATCTAAAATTTTGAGGCGAAATATATGGCTAAAATTAAGAATAATTCACCTGTATTATTCTTCTATAATAATTCAAAAAAATGGTTAACTAAAATTTCTAAAAAAGAATCCTTTCACACTCACATTGGTATAATCAAACACTCTGATGCAATTGGCAAAGAATATGGTTCTAGATTGATGACAAACAAGGATAAGTACGTCTATCTTTTGGAACCAACAATGTATGATTATGTAATGAAAATCCAACATGGAACACAAATTGTGTATCCTAAAGATATTGGATACATTATTGCAAGAGCTGGAATTGGTGATGGACAAAAAATCTTAGAGATTGGAACTGGTAGTGGTTCATTTACTTCGTTTGTAGCTAGTGTTGTAAAGCCTCGTGGACATGTATACACATTTGATGTAGATGAAAATTTTATGAAAATCGCTGAGAAAAATATCAAAAAAGCAGGGGTTTCAAAATATGTCACTCAACATAACCTTGATTTAAAAACTGCTAAAAAAATGCCTTTGGAAGAAATGGATATGGCAATCATTGATTTAGGAGATCCTTGGGTTGTAATTCCTCAAGTTAGACAGATGCTGAAGGGAAGTGGAACTATGTTTGCTATTTGTCCCACCATGAACCAATTAGAAAAATTAACCATGGCGCTAGTTGAAAATGAATTCACTGATATTGAATCCACTGAGCATATTATTCGAACTATAGAGGCTAGGGAGGGGAAAACAAGACATTCCTTCCAGGGAATTGGCCATACCACCTATCTTTGCTTTGCAAGAAAGGCCTTTTTTGGTAGGACAACTCGAAAGCCTGCTGAAGCAGCAAAAGTTACAGAATCTTCCAAGAAAACTCCTCCAAAAATTGTTAAAAAAACTAGCACAAAACCAGTAAAAAAGACTAGTGCAAAAACCACAAAAAAACCAAGTAAAAAATCTACCTAGTAATTTCTCGATACTTTAAAACAAGATTTATTCATCTATTTTTTAGAGTGTATGGTATGATGAGGAAGAATCTAACTGCTGCAATGGTTAAGAAATTCATTCCTGCCCGAAAATCAAAATCCCGAAAAGGTGACAATGGAATTGTTCTAGTTGTTGGTGGAAGTTACATTTATCATGGCGCACCGATACTATCTTCACTTGCTGCATTGAAATGCGGAACTGATCTAGTTTACACATCTGTTCCCAAAGTTAACGTTACTCCAACTCGTGCAGTATCTCCAAATTTGATTGTAATTCCTTTAGTTGATCAAAAACTCACATTAGGTGCAGTAAACAAATTGATTGGTGCTTTGCCTCGTAATTTACATTCAGCAACAATTGGAATGGGCTTGGCAATTCAAGAAAAAAACTCATTGTTACATTTTGTAAAGTCTTTACTTGATAGAGATGTTAGATTGTCCCTAGATGCCAGTGCATTAATTCCTGAGGTTTTACCATTTCTGGCAGACAAGAATGTTGTAGTTACTCCACATGCAGGAGAATTCAAAAGATTGTTTGGAGATGTTCCACCAAACACAAAAAATGAAAGAATCAATCTTGTAGAATCTAAAGCAAAAGAGTTTGGAATTACTGTTCTACTGAAAGGTGCAACTGATATTGTATCTAATGGCACTACTACCTATCTTAATGAGAAAAAAACCCCTGCAATGACAGTTGGTGGAACAGGCGATGTTTTATCTGGATTAGTGGCAGGATTGTTATCAAATAATAGAAATTCTTTGGAATCTGCAGCATCTGCCACATT
>JAJCXK010000049.1 GCA_029263475.1 Candidatus Nitrosopumilus sp. | reverse complement strand
GATCATTCTTAAATATCATTTTGACTTAGACACTACAGCGAGAAGCCATGGTTCTGCGTCGTAGAACATTGGTCTGGAAAACACATCATGTTATGTTGGCGTCCTAGTCAAGTGTTCTCCTTGTACTCTCGTTGATTTTAATTGAGTAAAATTATTTTTAAGTGTCTGTCATGAGAAGTTAAAAATTTATTCAATATTGGATATGTTCTTAAAAGTTAACATGCAAAATGTTTAAGTTAATTTTTGTTCCAGAAAATTTGTGAGCGGTACAGAAATTGTAGTCGAGATTCAGGATGCATCTGTTTCAGATCGGGGCAAGGGGATAACAAGACTGGATCCAGATTCCATGAAACGCCTTGGCATTCCGTCTGGAGGAATTATCGAAATACAAGGTCAAAGAAAGATGTATGCAAAGTGTCTTCAAAGTCAAAAAGAAAACCATATGCTTGGAATTCTATACCTTGACGGATTAATTCGCAGTAACGCTGGTATCAATATCGGAAGCAGGATTTACATCAAAAGAAGCCCAGTCACGAAAGCAAGAACGATTAGCCTTGCGCCGCTGGAAATTACATCGTTCCTGGAAGAATCAGAAATCAAAGTGGCAATGATATCGTTTCCAATAATTCAGGACAGCAATGTGGCGTTTGAGAATTTGGGAGAACACGTGTTTTTTAGAATACTTGAAACGATTCCGCCAAACAGGCCCCTTATTGTCACATCCGATACCGAGATTCAGATTAAGGATTATTATTTTTTAGAGCCAGATAAAAAATCGGATGACTCAGAAGAAAATCCTGAACTTACCATTACCGATGAGGAATTCACAGAAGAAGAGTTTCTTCAAATCAAGACCAATTTTAAAATTTAGATTTCAATTTCCTTTATTTTCTAAAATGGCATTACGTCAAACTATTGATCTTCCCTACATGTGAATTTTTCAAAAAACATGCAATGGTTTGTAGTGACATTCGATCCTTGACTATTGAATTGGAATAACCAGATCAGATTACATGTATTGAGTATTGGTTATTTGCTATGGTTGTGTGCAGACATCTCTCTCCAATGAAATTTTCCAAAGGGGAAAAACTGTAAAGTCAGATTCCTAATTGCGTAAAATAACGCCATCAAATTTTTCTAGACTCATGAATCTATTCAACCTGTCTTCTCTTGCGTTATCTTATCAAACACGCAGCTGGCCGTAAGATCTCCTGTGACATTGACCATGGTTCGAGTCATGTCCAGAATTCTGTCTACTGAAATCAGCAGTATGATTCCAATAGGAGGAATTCCAACTGTCACCAGTATGGTAGACAAAACAATTACCCCAGCTCCAGGTATTGCGGGGGTTCCGATGGATGCCAAAAGTGTGGTAATAATTATCACAAGTATGGATATGAAGCTCAGTTCAATTGAGAAGAGCTGTGCCAAAAAGAAGACCGCTATCACCTGATACAGGGCAGTGCCGTCCATGTTTACTGTAGTTCCAAACGGAATAACGAACTTTGATACCCTTGGGTCTATTTTTAGGTCATCATCTGCAGTCTTTAGTGTGATGGGCATGGTTGCCATTGAACTGCCCGTAGAAAAGGCCAATGTCTGAGGGTTGCGCATTTTTGAAAACGTGGAGGTTATGGATCTCTTTGCTACAAATTTTATGATTAGCATGTACACCAAAACCATAATTCCAAGGCCCAGTACTACTGTCCCCATATATGCCCCCATTCCAACCATCGAGCTTATTCCGACCTTGGAGACCATCCCTACAATCAGGCCAAAGACCGCAAAGGGCACTATCTTCATGGAAAACAGCAGGATGTGTATCGTTATCTTTTGAATTGATTCCAATACATCCAATAATGGCTTGACTGACTCCCTTGGAAGGGCAGCCATTGAAAGTCCGACAATCATTGCAAATATCAGAATGCTCAGCATCTGCCCCTCAAGGTATGATGATACGGGATTTTTTGGAATTATGTTTCCCACTGCATTTGGAATGTCATCTAGTGCAAAGCCCTCCTTTACCTTTACCTCCTCTTTTGTAAGATCAAATGATTCTGTAAGTACGGAAATGTCCAGAAGACTTCCTGGAGATACAGCAGATACCAAAAGTACTGCTACAGTTATTGCGATGACTGTAGAAATTACAAAGTAAACTCCAACACCAAGACCCAGTGTCTTCAGCTTATCCGTTGAACCAAGGGATGTGATTGCTATGACGATAGATGTAAAGATTAACGGAACAATTATCATGTAAATCAGACTAAGAAATATGCTGGCAGGAATCGAAAGGTATGACGTGACAAAATCAAGGCTTTCGTCGTCCAGCCCGACACCTGCATCACCACCTAAAAGTACTCCTATGAATAGTCCTATACTCAGAGATATTACGACCTGGAGCCACAGGTTTTTGAGAATGTACTTTTTTAATGTCATTTCATTTGCCTTAGAACCAATATTATGATGAGATTTCTCTTAAAAATTTCATGCATGACTGGATAATTCATGCCTTCAATAAAAGGAATCGAGTCTGAGACGTACACGTCAGCAATAATTCTTAAAGTCATGAATATGCCTGCATATTTTCTAACGATGATAATTCAGATTACTAATAAACAATTCAGAATATGTTTAATTTGTCAAGGCCTTTTGTTAGTGTGTGGACATAAAGTAATGCAATTTCCAATTACAAAAAAGGAATGTTCTAAGTCCCAAAGAAAACAAGCGCAGCTAAGGAAATCACAACACCTACAAAAATCAGCGTATTTCTAAGCGAGTTGTTAGATGCTACATGACTCATCATGTAATCTATTGAATTTAATAAAAAAATAAGTGCATTATCTATAAAATTTAAGAATTTTTAGCATATTCATTAGAAACTAACAAATGTTAAGATTATTTTTAAAATACTTTAAAATATTTAAGTCAAATATAATGGAATAATGAGCGTATTGAATTACGGGTATTGAATTACGGGTATTGTGGCTTTGAATGCAATTATGAGATGGAATGGGGCATCAAAATAATAGTAGATGAATTCAAAAATCACATAAAATAAGAACGCATGATTAACTATCCAAAAAAATCATAAGAAATATCATTCTTAGGAAAAACCATGGTTCGATAGAAATCCAGAGACGTGTTGAATAAAATACGATGGCTTGGTTGAAATTCATTTTGACATATTTCTACAATTTTCACAAACCTGTTTTATTCTGAAGTCATTATTGCAATTAATTTAGATGCTGATAATAAATTGTAAAAAATATTAAATAATTTAAAGAAAAAATCAAACGATAATTTCAAAGATATTATTAATTATGACAAAAATATTTTTCATGATGGAAGAAAATTTGGAATGATTAAAGTTTTAATAAAATTAGAGTGTATCACATGTGATGGTATCCAAAGAAATCGAACAATTGTCTGCAGAAATTTTTAATGTTGATTCGAAAATCATCCATATGGGCCTAATTGATCTGGATGGAAATATCTTACTCGATCAATCTTCTGTTGCATCAAAACCGACCGAGTCTGATCCTGACAGAATCAAGTTCTACAGTCAGCTTAATCTAAGACGAAACGCCAGGGAGCACTTTGATGATGCATATGGAAAAACTGACTATGTTCACATTATACGAGAAAAAATGCAGCAGGCTATCGTATATTTGCCAATGGTTACGATTTACCTAACTTTGGAAAAGTCCATCACGCCAGAAGAGGTAAAAATAATCACTCAGAAAATAAAGTTCATAGACAATGAATTTTTCATAAATGCAGTTAAAACCTAAATTGTTTTGGATTGTTAAAATCATCATCGTAAAATCCTCTTTTACGCTAACGTAACAAGACCGTAAATTGGCATTAAGTATAATGAGAAATACTTTTAAAATTGTTGATTCCATTTTTCTGATAAATGTTTAACACGCATACTGGTTACACATGCAATGATTAATGAGATTAGAATTATAGCAATCAAAAAGATCAAAAATGTGGTACCACTTTGGCCATCTGCGAGTACCCTGTTTCCAATCCATACTGCTACTGGATTCAACCCATAATCCAATATACAAAAAATCACATACATCAAAACTCCTTCTCGTATTTTGTTTATTTTATAGTAAGGAATTATCATAATTGCCAAAAATACAAGTGGGATTGTATAAACTGAAACTCCAAATGCATAGGGGAGCATACCATGAACAGATGAAGTCAATGCCAATGGCACAGTTGCAATGAGTATTATTGTCATTTGTGTATTTGGAATTACTTTTTTCTTAGAGAGAACAAACTTCATCATTTAATCTCCTGTTAACAGCACAGTATTCAAGTTGTTTCAAAGATGTCTTGACTTGCAATACATCGTTATTCCGAAACAGATCCGAGATGCTTTAGCTTGTATTGTTTGCCTCCTGCCCTGTACGCGCTATCAAAGATCAGATGGGCATCTTGCCATTCGTCATCAAGACAGTTGACGTTGATTTTGGCATTGACGGGCTCATATTCATT
>JAJCXK010000048.1 GCA_029263475.1 Candidatus Nitrosopumilus sp. | reverse complement strand
AACACCTGAACCAACACCTGAACCAACACCTGAACCAACACCTGAACCAACACCTGAACCAACACCTGAACCAACACCTGAACCAACACCTGAACCAACACCTGAACCAACACCTGAAGATATTCCTGAAACGTCTACTGATTCACAATCAATTCCAGAAGAACGAAATGTAATATTTATTGGCACTAAACCTATCATGACTTATGTTTCTGCAACTTTAACTCAGCTTTCTACGCGGACCGTTGTTACAATTAAGGCTCGCGGAAAAAGAATCACGCAGGCGGTAGATGTTTCTCAAATGATTACCAAGAGGATGGATTCTGTGGGGTATGTGATTTCTGATGTGAGAATTTCTTCTGATTCTTTAACCTCTCAGGATGGAAAACAACGTAATGTCTCTAACATGGAAATTGACATTACAAAGAACTAGTTTAAAAAACTCATCTTTAATCATATTTGGAATTTTATTTTTTGTGAGCGTTGTTTGTTTTGCTATTTATCCGTGCGGGATTGAATATTTTTTAATAATTCGTGATGTTCATTTCTATGGGCAATCATATGATCCTGAATTTTGCGAAGTGCTTGTTGAAAAAATTTATCTATTCAACAAAAACTGTGAATCCAAAATAGAAATCTTTGATTGCGGTTAAGACATAATGTCCAACAAAAATGTAATTCCAAAATAGATTAGCATAACGTTCAAACCAATCATCAATATTTTGTAGTTGCTATTGGATATGATCTGGGTGCTTTTGGATGCAAGAAATGAGATTCCTCCTAGCCACACAAAGTCCATCCAAATATGCATGACAAATACGATGAGTATGCCTGCAAATGCCCAAATTAACATGGCATCTGTAATCAATTTGAGCCCTATCGTAAGCCACCAAATGATAAAAAATGGATTTAATGCACTAAATGCAATTCCTGTAATGATTGGATTTTGTCTTGGTTTTGAAATGCTGTCTTTCCCCCCATACAAGACCGTTCTAATCTGCATAAATGCAAATACAAAAAGCGTAACTGCTCCAAATGCTGAAATTAATATTCTGAATTCTGGAAATGTCTCTAAGGATAGCGCCCCTATTCCTAACAGAATCACCAGTGGAAATTCCACGATCGTATGACCTACTGCAATCTTGATGCCTGATTTCACGCCTCCGCGTAATCCATGTGATATGTTTGCAGCAAAAAGGGGTCCTGGAGACATGACTCCTGATGCAGATATTATTATGACTGCTAATGCAAATTCTAAAACCTGAATCATTATCTTTTGACGCTATCTGATTATGAAATTGACATGATTGAGAAGATTCTATCTGTACATTGAATCCTTTAGATGTTTTGATTCTTCTTGCGTTTCTTTAATCGTTATCTCTGCTTTCTCAGCTTCTTTTTGCAGTGATGGAATATCACACGTAGCTCCTGGAATCAATTTGGACATTGCCATGCACAACTGCGCGCTAGATTTGAAGTCTGGTCCTTCCCCATTTGTATGAAATACTATTACGATAACGTCTTGTTGAAACATCCTTCCCTCATTAAGCAGAGTTCCTGGAATTCCTGGGATTGTTCCGTGTTCTAAAACTCTCAAACCCGCTTCTCTTATTTTTGCCCTTGCAGCATCGGTGCTTCCAATACCCATCATCTCTTCATTGCCATCAGGAGATTTGATTGCGACGCTGCTTACAATCAATCCAATTTTGTGTTCTTTTGCCCATTTCAACATTGTCTTGGCTGTGACTCTGTGTAGTGATTGGTCAAGAGTGAGAAATGATAGAAATATACCTACTTTCAAGTCTTCGTTGACAAAAATTCTTGTTGGAAAGTTTGGCTCTCCATCTTTCACAATGCTGATGGGCGGAAAATTTTCTGAATCAATGACCCCTGCTAGTTCAAACTGTGATGTGTGTATCATTGATTCTGTTGCAATCGCACTGCTGAATCCTACGGATGGAAACCCGTCAATGAGGTATCCGCCTTCCAAATTAAGTGGCTTTAATTCTCTTATACGAATTTTTGCTGACATTGAATGTCTCCTGTCTTAATCTGATAATATCTTTTGCCTAGTTCACTTTTGCAGTTTTGAAATTAGTGCTGCATATACAAATGGTAGGATTGTTGTTACCTCTGCATGAAGCGTTGATTGTTTTGCTATTTGCGTTACTTTCCCCCATGATATGGCTTCTCTGACTAGGGCCCCGCTCAAGCTACCGTCAAACTCCTGTGCAGTTGTGATGTAAAATGCATAATCCAATCCCTCTCTGTATTGATTCCACCAAAGTGTGTGATGCTTGGATATTCCGCCACCAATCATGAATGCACCTGATTTCTCAGCTTTGAAAATTAATCCCGATAGGAGGTTTGCATCTCCAGTCATGTTCAATTTGAAATCACTATGTTTTTGTGTAAACAGCCAAATCTGACTTCCTACTGCACCATCCATAATGCCTGGTACTACGACGCTGATGTCATTTTTGTAGGCCCAATGAAGAAATGAATCTTCGCCAAGATGTTTTCCAATCATCTTGCATATTTCCGCAGTTGTCATTTCTTTTACTCCGTTCTGGTATTCTTCTTCTAAAAATGACTGCATTTTTTCCTCAATTAGCGGACCATAACTATCCATTGGAACCAGAATATTTCCCAATCTGTGAATGTCTTGGTTAGCTAATTCCATATCATCCATTGTAAAAGATCCTTCTTTGTAGTGTGAAAAATGTCGTGCAATATCATGATCTAGTGCCCCGCATGTTGTAATGGCTACGTCAAACCACTTGTTCTTGATCATGTTTTTGATGATGCCTCTTAACCCAGTTGAAACAACTGCCCCCACAAAGGAAACAAATCTCAAGCATTGCTTGTCTGAGATCATCTCCGTTAGAATATCCAATCCGTTAGACAGATTGACCGATTCAAATCCTCCTGATTGGGACATCTCTTCAAAAATTTTATCTATTGATGTATCTGAATTAATTTCTATATCTTTTACATGACGGCCTGGATTTATCATAATTTAATTTACTTCGTCAAGTATAAAATCCTGCCTTCAACGGTATAATTTTTTCCATAATCTAAGAAAACTATAAACCCGTCTGACCCTAATGATTGTAATTGGCAGATAGAATTAAGGTTGCATTAGTAGGTATTGGAAATTGTTTTTCAGGATTAATACAGGGAATTGAATATTATCGAGAAAACCCTTCACAGGAAGTTACAGGAATCATTCATGACAAATTGGCAGGATATGGAATTCATGATATTGATTTTGTATGCGGTTTTGATGTGGGTGAAAACAAAGTTGGCAAACCTCTCAACGATGCAATCTATGGATCTCCTAACATGGTTAACTGGATTCCAAATGATAGTATGCCAAAAACTGATGCAAAAGTTTACGAGAGTCCACTATTAGATGGAGTTGGAATTTGGGTGGAAAATAAAATCAACCCTATTACAAGTACTAAAACGAATGAAGAAATAACTGCAGAAGTGAAGAAAGTACTCAAAGATACTGGTGCTGAAATTATTGTGTCTTACTTGCCAGTAGGTTCTGACAAGGTAACTGAATTCTGGGCTCAAATTTGCCTTGATACTAATACTGCATTTGTTAATTGCATTCCTTCTTTTATCGCATCAGACGAAACTTGGGCTAAGAAATTCCAAGACAAAAATATTCCTTGCATTGGAGATGACATTAAAGGTCAAGTTGGTGCAACTATTGTTCATAGAACCCTGGCCAAACTATGTAGTGACCGAGGAACAAAAATCGAAAAAACATATCAAATCAACGTTGGCGGAAACACTGACTTTCTAAACATGAAAGAACAAGATAGGCTCGTATCAAAAAGAATTTCCAAAACAGAAAGTGTTCAAAGCCAACTTAAAGAAAGATTGAATGATGATCAAATCTATGTTGGTCCTTCTGATTTTATTCCATTCTTGGGAAATACTAAACTCATGTTTATGAGAATTGAGGGCCGTCAATGGGCAAACATCCCTTACAACATGGAAGTTCGTTTGGAGGTGGATGACAAAGCTAATTCCGCAGGTATTGTAATTGATGCAATCCGTTTAGCAAGGATTGCCCTTGACAGAAAGATCGGCGGTCCAATAAAACCTGCAAGTGCATATTTGATGAAACATCCAATAGAGCAAACTAGTGACGTTTTGGCAAAAACTGCCTGTGAAAAGTTTGTTGCTGGTGACTAATCAGTAAAATTTGTTTGAATCTGCAAACCTCTTCTTCCTACTCTTCTCATATCTGTCCAATCTGAATTCCTTGGCAATTCCTTGCTCTCCTTCCAGTTTTATGATTTTTGTTGTCATTACTTTGTTGTTTTCAGACAAATCCACAATCATACTATTTCCTCCAAATCGCTGATTTTTTACATTTGCAGCAAGAATTGGTATTCTGTTCTCAAGTGATCTGACTTTCACGTACATTTGCCACGGCTCTATACCTCTTCTTACGATCCTGCTTGGAGAAAATAGTACTTGAGCTCCTTTTATTGCCATGGTGTTTGCAACCTTTGGAAATACCATGTCATAACAAATGACAACTCCAAATTTACAGGCGGTGTCAAATATTTTGACTTCCTTTCCTGGCTTTACACTGTCTCTTTCATAGTCAAAAGGGTGGATTTTCTCTTGTTTTCCTATGAATTCCCCTTTTGGACCTATAATTGGGGCTGTAATGGATGCTTTATTTTTTGTAATGTCATAAAACGCACCTGTGATAATCGTCATGGCATGATCTTCTGCAATATCTTTGAAGTCGGAAAACTCTACATCAAAATCTGTAATTTCATTGTTTTTGAGCCATTGTTCTGGCATGCATACTATCTGTGTACCTTTTTCTCCCAATTCCCTTAAAATTTTTGATACTGAAGAAATTCTTTTTTGATTCGTACCTTGAGACGCTGTTTGAACCAATCCTAACTTTACCATGAATTACAAATTGGCTTTCAATAATTATAGGTAGGCATGATCATGCGATCATTTCTTCAAAAAATATTTTGCAAGTGCGACCACTACGAAAAATATGATAACACAACAAGAAAAATTATGCAATTCTGTCAACAAAACTTGTTAACCATCGATTATCCACAGTATTGAGAAATAACCATCATTGGTTCATGTTAAAAAAGTTGAGATCTTTGGCTTCAAATCATTTGGATTTAAAAACACAACGGTGCATTTTGAACCCGGACTGGTATCTATCTCTGGACCAAACGGATCTGGAAAAAGTAACATCCTTGACGCAATTATTTTTGCAATGGGTGAAAACAAACCAAAAGTGATGCGAGTTGACAAGTTACGTTCTTTGGTACATGACGTTGAAGGAAACCGTCATGGTGCAAAAATGGCAAGATCAAGTGTACACTTTGACAACTCTGATAGAAAAATCCCTGTTGACGCTGATGTTGTTGAAATCACCCGGGAATTGGATGCAAATGGTGAAAATACATACTATCTAAATAAAAAGAAAACAAACCGAAGTCATATTCTTGATCTATTGGATATGGCAAACGCCGGTTTGGGACAGCTAAATGCCGTACAGCAAGGTACTGTGACAAGAATTTCCGAATTTACATCCGAAGAAAAAAGAAAAACAATTGAGGATCTGATAGGATTGTCTTATTTTGATGATAAAAAAGAAGAATCTGTCAAACAACTTGATGAGGCAGACAGGCGATTGGAGATTGCCCTGGCAAAAATGGGTGAAATTAAAAAACGAATTGATGAGCTTGAGGAGGAAAGAAATCAAAAATTACGACATGATCTTTTGGAACGAGAGCTAAATCGATACAAGGCAATATCTGCAGCCAACAAGATGAAGGTAATATCCGGCAAAAAAATTACAAAAGAATCTTCTCTAGGTGCAATTACCTCTGAAATGACAACATTTGATGGTGAACGAGGTGTTTTGAGATCTGAGATTGCTTCTCTTGAAGCCGAAAAAACGCAGTTGATGGCAAAAGCTAATGACTACAGCCAGGCAAAAGCATCACTAGATATGGAAATTAGCTCCGCAATGGAGCAATATGAGATTGACAATAGCGCAATATCTGCGTCAAAAAAAAGACTCGAGCAAATCCATTCTAGAATTCCTGAAATTAAAACTGAAATTTCTGATGTAGGGCGAGCAAGAGATGATCTTGATGAACAGATCTCTAGAATCAAGGAATCGATAGGCCAAACTAATTTGAAAAAAAGTAAGATTAATGACGATGTGGGAATAATTGATTCCCAAAGAAATAAGATATTGACTGAGCAATCAGAAGCTGCATCTAAGAAATCTGAGATTGATAATAAAATCAAGTCCCTTACTAGTCAACTTAACGATGCCAAGCTGAAACTCTCTAAAGTGCAAAACGAGAAAGAAGAATGCAAAAATAAGATTGACACTAATTCTAAAAAGTTTGATGAACTGGAGCAAGCAATAATAGAGCTGAATGGATATAAATCTAAACTAGAATCCATGAAGAATAATCATGATGCATCTATTCTTGAATTAAAATCTAGAATTACAAAGCTGCATGCTAGAAAGTCAAAGATTCACAATGATATGGATGAGTTGAGCTTGATCTTGGAAAAATCCAGCAAGGCTGCAAACCAATATGAATCAAAAATCAAAACTGTAAAAGGATTCATGCATGAGGATTACACTGTTGCTAAATTAAAAGAAGATGCAGATAAGCTCGGAATAGATGGACTGGTATATGAAATGATTTCATGGGATAAGCGATACGAGCGTTCTGTTCTTGCAGTAAGCTCTGATTGGATAAAGGCAATTGTTGTCAAAGACTTTGCAACATTACTTGGAATTGCTGAAGTTGCTAGGAGTAAAAAACTTCCAAAATTAAAGATCATCCCATTGGATGCAATTCCAAAATTCAAACTTACTTTGCCAAATGTATCTGGAGTTGTGGGCATTCTTGCAAACTATGTGACTTGTGATCCTGCATATTCTGCTCTCAAAACATTCCTATTTGGAAATATTGTGCTTACTGAAAGCCGGGAATCTGCTTACAATGTGTCTCAACTGGGATACAAATCCGTTACGCTTGACGGTGAATACTTTGAGGCCAAGGGCGGTACTGTGGTAATTGACATCAATTCAAAAATTTCAAAATTGACAAAACTCATCTCTATGAGCAGTGACATTGATGGATTGTTCCAATCTATTGGAATTATTAAAAAATATTTACAAAAGAAAAAGCATTCGTTGAAAAAATTAGAGGATTCAATCCACTCTTACAATGAACGACTTTCAATGTCTGAAAATTCTCTTACATCTACAAATGAAAACTATTCCAGTCTTAAATCAAGAATTAGTTCTGCACTTACAATGAAAATACAATTAACGAAAAGAATTTCTGATTTGTCTTCAAGAAATGACACTGTTAAATCTGAATCGGTTACAGTCGAATCACACGTAATTTCTTTACAGGAACGTATTGAAATTGTTGAGGAAAATTATGCCAGCGGAGAACAAGATCGTATTGCAAACGAGTTGTCAAGAATTAACATTGAAAAATCTGATGTCGAGAAACTATATTCTACAATTATGAACGAGTATCGTGATAGATCATCTCAGTTGACAACACTTCAAACGCAAGATAATCGAGAAAAGTCTCAATCAAATCGTCTTGTTGATGAAGAAAACTCTTTGAATTCTGAATTTAATGAATTAGAAACAAGAATTCAAGACCTGGAAAAACAAAAAGAATCAAAAAATACGCTTCTTGTATCTTTGAGGGAAAAAGAACAAGAATTAATTTCCACATCGGGTTCTTCCATTGGATATCTCAAAGAATTTGATGACAAGCTTAGAATCTTATCTGAAAAAGACAGAAATCTTACCAAACAAATTAACACATTGGAGCGTCAGTCTGATTCATTAACTCGTGATTTGCATGATCTGACTGAAAATGAGGCTAAATTACAGCATCTTCTTTCCACATTTGGATTTGGTAAGGATATGGAGATATTTGATGTGGAATCAATTGTTCAGGGATTGTCAAGTGAATTATCGTCACTCAATGCATTGAATGCCAAGGCTCCTCAAACATATCTTGAAGTTTCCTATGGATATCGTTCGATGTCTGTTCGAAAGAATTCTCTCGAAGCTGAAAGGAATTCAATTGTAAAATTCATTGAGGATGTTGAAAAAGATAAACGACAAACGTTCTTGGATGCGTTCGACAAGGTAGATAAAGAAATTCGTTTGATTTTCAACAAAATGACTGATGGCAATGCTTGGCTAGAATTACAAAATGAAGATGACATATTTAATTCTGGAATCTCCTACCTGATTCAGTTCCCTAACAAACCAAAAAGAGAATCCACTTCAATTAGTGGGGGTGAAAAAACATTGGCAGCAATTGTATTTGTTCTGGCCTTACAAAAATTGAAACCCTCCCCATTCTACTTGTTTGACGAGGTGGATGCTCATCTTGATGCTCCTAACTCTGAAAGACTTGCAAAAATACTGGAAGAAAGATCCAAGGAAAGTCAATTTATCATGGTGTCTTTGAAAGATTCTGTTATACAAAAAGCAAAACTGATCTATGGTGTATTTCCAAAAAACGGTGTGTCACATGTTGTTACTTACAAAGACAAGCGAGTTCCATCTGTTAGGACTTCTTCTTAGTCTAATTTTACAAAACAGGCTGCATAGTGTTCGTCATCAAGCATTTCTAAATCCGGTTCCTCTTTGCACTTGTTAATGACATATGGGCATCTTGCTCTGAATCTACAGCCCTGATGCACATTGACATCTGTCGGCTCATTTATTCTGATCTTCCTTTCTCTGTGAAGGTTATCTGGATCCGGCTCTGAAATTGCATCAAGTAGGGCTTGTGTATACGGATGTTTGGGATTCGTTAGAATTTGGTCTATTTTTCCAATCTCTACAATTTTACCCATATATAGAATTCCTATTCTCTGTCCAAAATACCTGGCTGTTGCCAAATCATGGGTGATGTATATGAACGAAATATTGTACTTCTTGCGCAAATCTTGCATTAATTCAAGCATTTCTGCTCTGATTGAGACATCTAGCATGGACACTGGTTCGTCTGCTAGTATTATTTTGGGTTTTGATGCCAATGCTCTGGCTAAAACTACTCTTTGTCTTTGTCCTCCTGAGAGCATATGTGGAAATCTTTTCACTATGTCTTCAGCTGGTTCCAGCTTTACTTCTCGTAATACTTCGATCACTCTTTCAGCCCTATCCTGTTTGCTTCCGATCTCATGTATTTCTAGAGGTTCTGAAACAATGTCCCCAATTTTCATTCTTGGGTTGATGGAATCGTATGGGTCTTGATGTATCATTTGACAATTCATTCTGATTTTTTTCAAGTTATCCTTATTGTTGTCTATCTCTTGTTCTTCGAAAAATATTTTTCCCGAATCTGGCAGTATTGATTTTAGAATTAATTTTGCAATCGTGGATTTTCCTGAACCTGACTCTCCAGCTAATACCAGCACTTCGCCTTTCTTTAAAGAAAATGATACATTGTCAGTTGCTTTGACTGTGTTTGATTTTGTACCAAACATTCCTTTTTTTACAAAGTATTTTTTCAAACTCTCTACTCTTAGTATGTCACTCACTAGATGTCATCCCACAAAGGAGTATATCAAGAAATATCATTCATGCGTAAATCTTGGATAACGCATTTATGTAAAAAAAATATTGATTTAATACTTGAATGATTTAACTCAAAATAATCTTAATTACAAAAAATATGTTGTTGATTCAAAACTTCGATATTTTAAATCGCATGCTAGCAAAATTGAGAAAACATTTGCTGAAGAAATATCTTCCACTCTGGGCATTGACTCAAAATTCATCACGCCCAAATTTTTTTATGACAAAAAGGGTTCTGAACTATTTGAAAAAATCTGTACTTTACCTGAATATTATCCTACGAGAACTGAAATAGGGATATTGAAAAGCTTGCGGACTGAATTACCATGCTATCTGGATGAATCCTTTCGCTTGGTAGAACTTGGGAGTGGTGCATCCGTCAAAACCAGGCTAATTCTTGATATGTTTACCTCGTTACAAAATACTACTGAGTATTTTCCAATAGATATATCTGAAATTCTTACGGAAAGTTCTGAGATCCTGCTGAATGATTATGACAATCTTCGGATTACTGGCATCATTGACACCTATGAGGGAGGGTTGGAATTTCTTAAAAATTATAGTGATAAAAAAAACCTGATTCTTTTTTTGGGCTCTAGCTTTGGAAATTTCTCTCCTATTGATGGACGTAAACTCTTACAAACAATAAATTCCACAATGAAGCCTGGAGATCTATTTTTAATCGGACTCGATCTGGTTAAAGATATACGGATTCTAGAGTCTGCATATGATGATTCACAGGGAGTTACTGCACAATTCAACCTTAACGTTCTTTCTCGAATAAATGATGAGCTTGATGCTGATTTTGATCTGAATAATTTTTCACACCATTCTGTTTACAACGTAGAACACCAGAGAATTGAAATGTATTTGAAATCACTTTTACGTCAAACTGTTGTCGTGTCAAAGTCGAATCTTTCGATGAATTTGGAAAAAAATGAATTAATTCATACTGAATACTCCCACAAATACAGCTTAGATCAAATTCGTGAACTTTTAGAGGGTGCTGGGTTTGTGATTAATCATATTTGGCTTGATGAGAAAAAATATTTTTCACTTACGTTAGTATCAAAAGTCTAGATGTTCTCTGCACATCTGAATCCTGAAAACAGCCATCGTTCATCCAGTCTGAAGAAGTTCCTGTAACTTCCCCTGATTGACATTTTTGGAGTTCCAAATGATCCTCCTCTCAAAACTTTTTGATTTGTAAACCACTTGTCATTGTATTCATCAAAATCTGATTTGAATCCTGGATATCCTGTAAATTCAGATGCAGTCCATTCCCAAACATCTCCAATCATCTGCTGACATCCTGAACTGCTGCTGCCATTGGGAAATGCGCCTATCTCTGAGCATCCCCAGTGATGCGATTCAAGTAAATTACACGTATCGTTTGTAGGGTGTTCATTTCCCCATGGATAGGTTGTTTTTTCTTGTTTTTCCTCGTTCCAACAAGCTGCTTTTTCCCATTCTGCTTCTGTTGGCAGTCTTTTTCCTGCCCACTTGCAGTATGCATCTGCCTCATAGTAGCTTACATGACATACTGGTTCATTTGGATTGACTTTTCTAATTCCTAAGAAGTCTCTTACATGCCATTCATCATTGATCTTTTCCCAGTACATTGGGGAATTCCATTTGTTTGACTTTACTTTTTCCCACCCGTCTGATAACCAAAACTTGTATGTCTCATAGCCACCATCATTCATGAATTCCATAAATTGCTGATTTGTAATTGGAAACTCATCGATTATGTAGTCGTTGAGATATGTCTTATGTTCAGGCAGTTCTATGTCATAACAATACTCTTTACCGTTGTACCCCATTGTGTATAATCCTCCTTTGATGTGAATTGATTTTTTTTCGACATGTTGTGGCTTTGAGATTTCTCTCTTTTTGGTGGGCCTGTATTGCTCTGCAAGCAAATGTTGTAAATCATACACTAGAAGTTCTTGATGCTGACATTCGTGATGAAAACCTATGGTGATTAGCTTTGCCATCTCTTTGCTCATCTCCTGGGATTGAATTATTTTCTCCACTCTTTGGTTGATTGTGTTAAAGTATTGGAAAATTTGGTCTATTGTTGGTCTTGATACTACTCCTCGCAATCCTTTGTCGTGAGGTATGCCAAATTGCTGATAATATGAATTCAGATATTCTGAAAACTCCTTTGAATAAAACTCATAGCTCTTGTCCAGTTTACTTAGTATTACCTCGTATATCCAGCTGACATGACCTACGTGCCATTTGGGAGGACTCATGAAAAATGAAGTCTGTACAACAAAATCATCCTTTTCCAACGTCTTTACAATATCTAATGTTCTGTTTCTTGTTTCTCTGAACTGTTCTAACAATGATCTGTTTGTATCCAATTCTGGATTCGAGGTCATGATTGAAAAATCACGCTTTTCTATTATTATGTTTCTGGGTATTTTGTCTAGTATCCTCTTGCAAAAATTGGAATGACAACGCTTTGCTCTTGACAATATATGCATTTTTGATTGGTGTCTTCACTCCCAAATGGAACAACTCTGATCTCTGCTCCTGTCTCTTCCTTGATCTTGTTCTCGCATTCTAATTTTCCACACCAAGGAGAGTTGAAGAAACCGCCTTTCTCTATCTTTGAATTAAAATCAGAATAGTCCGATATGTCCATTGTGTTTGCTATCGATTCTGCCTTGGCCTTTTTTAACATCTCATCTTGTATTTGATCCAACGTTGAAGGGATCTTTTCAATTTCAGTAAAATTCAAACTTGTTTTTTCTAAATTGTATCTTTTTGCCATTACAATGCTTTGTTTTTCAATGTCTTTGGGGCCTATCTCTATTCTCAATGGCACCCCTTTCAATTCCCAATCGTTGAATTTGTAACCCGGGGACATCCCTTCTCTGTCATCAATGTGAACCCTGATCCCTTTAGATTCTAGTTCGTCTCCTATCTCTTCCACCTTGGGCAAAACTGTCTCCTTACCTTCATCATTTTTGTAAATTGGTATGATTACCACTTGAATTGGTGCTACTTTTGGCGGTAAAACCAGACCCTTGTCATCTCCATGGGCCATGATCATGGCTCCGATTAATCTCCAAGAAACACCCCATGATGTTTGCCATGCAAAATGTTCTATGTTGTCTTTATCTGCAAATTTCACATCAAACGGTTTGGAGAAATTCTGTCCCAAGAAATGAGATGTACCCATTTGAAGTGCCTTTCCATCTGGCATGATTGATTCCATGGTTGTGGTGTACTCTGCACCTACAAATTTTTCTTTCTCGCTTTTCTTTCCAGTAGTTACGGGAATTGCCAATTCTGATTCTACGGTATTCTTGTAGATGTCGAGGATTTTCATTACTTCTTTTTCTGCTTCTTCCTTTGTGGAATGCACTGTATGTCCTTCCTGCCACAAGAATTCAGAGGTTCTAAGAAACGGTTTGGTCGCTTTAATTTCTGCCCTTAGTGCTGTATTCCAAAAATTAATTTTTAATGGCAGGTCCCTCCAACTTTGAATCCATTTTGAATACAATGTATATGCAAGCGTTTCAGATGTGGGTCTTAATGCAAGTCTGTCTCCTATCTCGTTAGTTCCTGAGTGGGTTACCCAGAATACTTCGGGATTAAATCCTGCAAAGTGTTTCTGTTCTTTTCCCAATAATGATTCAGGAATGAGTATTGGTAAAAACCCATTTCTAATTCCATTTTTTGCAAATTTTTTATCAAACGTATTTCTGAGTGATTCCCAAATGGAATGTCCATCCGGTCTGAGAACAATTAGTCCTTTAACCGGAGCATAATCTGCTAGCTTAGCTTTGAGCACCACTTGTGTGTACCACTCACTGAAATCATCATTTTTTGAAACTGTAATTCCTACTTTTTCCTTGGCCAAGATGGTTTTCAATAAATTATTTTTACTAATGAGCCTTTCGTGAAATAAACAACTCTAAAATTATTTTAGGGGATCCCCTTTGCATAGGACTTCTCCCATTACTCTGCTTTGGAAATTTGGACAGACAAAACATTGAATGAACTGTATGTCTTCTTTAATCACTGGACATTCTACATATTCCTGCTTCATTTTTTTAAGCATCTTTGGACTAACTCCTTTTAGTTTTAGTTTGCCTTTTTCATCCATCATACCTGATGCCTTTAGCTCTTCCTTGACTTCAGCTGGGAGCTTCTGCTTGTCTTCAGTTGATTTGATTTTTACGTCAAATTTACGTTCTAATTCTCCCATGTACTCTAATGATACACTCGGTGATTTATTACTAACGTTTTTTTGATTTTAAAAAAATTAAACTTTAATATAATAAAGTAGGTCAAAAAACTAACTTTAATTATTAAATTCGTTCCTAGGTATCTGTGAAGCGAGAAAAGACCTTTGAAACTTACCTGATAAAGAATCAAACCCGTTCAAAATCATCTTTAGACCTCAAAAGATACGCTTACAGTGCCATCAACCAATGGTGCAAATTTGAAGATAAAATCAACGAACGCCTCAAGGAGAATGATCCTGATGAGGAGATGGAGGACATCATGCAGGACTGGGCAAATCATCTGTCAAAAAATCCTGTAAAGACGGGGGGCAAGATGCTTACAGTCCAGGTCATAAAGCAATATGTCTCATCAGTAAATCACTATCTAAAGTATAGGCGATTCAGAACCGATGTCAAGAATATCACGTTTTCAAAGGAACTCCAAGAAGAGAGATACGCAATTACCCGAGAGGAGATAATAGAAATTTTCAATGCCGTAAAGTGGAAGAAGCAGGGGTATTACCTGTGTCTGATTAGCTCCGGTGCCAGACCCATCGAAATATTGGGATTGTCAAAAAAGGATCTGGAGTGGAGGGGTGACAGATGGAAGGCCCTGGTTCCTGCTCGACTTACAAAGAAGGGAATGGCCAGAACGATCAGATTCTCAAAGGAATGCAATCCGTATCTGAACCGATTCATGAAATCCGAACGCTATGGCGATATGCTGTTTACTGGAAATCCTAATCTCGAGACTGCACGAAACAACGAGAACCAATACCTTGGAAAGATTAGGGAAAAATTGGGCGGTCACTTCATGGACGTATACGAATCCACGGGATTTCATAAGATCAATCTGTATTGTTTCAGGGGCTATTTCTTTACGCGAGCTCAAAAGATGTTTGACGATGACACCGCACATGCGCTAATAGG
Organism: Candidatus Nitrosopumilus sp.; assembly: GCA_029263475.1. Classification (GTDB taxonomy): domain Archaea; phylum Thermoproteota; class Nitrososphaeria; order Nitrososphaerales; family Nitrosopumilaceae; genus Nitrosopumilus. The sequence goes on along the minus strand of JAJCXK010000048.1, from coordinate 59,174 downwards.
CCATGGCGCATATCTGCAGCAGTACCAAAGAAGAACGATTGATGAAAAGATGGAACTGTGGAGTGAATTGGAATCCGAGGTACTCGTGTTTGATCTTGAAAAGAAGAATCAGCAAATCAAGAAACTGCAGGAGGCCAACACTATGCTTGCGGATCAGAAAGAGGAACTTAGTGACATGCTGATGAGAATCAGGGCGTTGGAGAAGGACAAGGCAGAAAAAGAAATTCCTGCATGGCGTGGAAAAGTATAGATTATTTTTAATTTATTCAAATCTTACAGTCTAAAAATTGAATTGACAATGATTTTCAACATATGTAATACACTACATATGTTTCATATATGGCATATCAGCCGCCTTATAGCCTAAAACAGCAAAATGTAGGCATGAAACAACAAACAGAGTAAAACAACTGCTCAACGGCAGACCAAATATTTTTAGATAAAATTGGTGCTGGAGAGCACAAGAACCATCCGTCATTTGACATGGGTGATGGGGATTTTGAGGGAATCATCGGCGACAGATGCGGATCATGCAGGTCGGAATTCATTGAGGTAAGATACTCCGAGCAATCAAAGAGAATGATCAGATGCTTTCATTGCGGCCATGTGGAGAACAACTAATGGAACCTATGAACTGCTCTCCTAACTGCTGGTGCAAGAAAAGAGATTTGTTTGCAAAGGTGGAGATAATTGATAGCTGATGATTTTTCTTAGGGCAATTCCACTGATCATAATTATCGCAGTAACTGCTGCATTTTTCGTAAACTGGGATTCGTTTGACAGCAAAAACCGACTGTATGATATTCCGGGATTGTATGTTTCAGCAGACACTTTGTTCAATCAGTCCCGATATGACATGGGATTTCAAAGGTATGATGAGATAATCGAACGTGACTCGATGCAGCAAAGGGCATGGACTGAAAAGGGCGTACTGCTAAACTACCTTGAAAGATGCTCTGAATCATTACAACACCATCAGGAATTCGCAAAACAGTTTCCAGATTCTGCAAACGCACAAAGAGGTTTGTTCTTGGCTGAATACTGTGATGAAGAGACAGGATATTTCGCTGGTACAAATCTGAAAGAAATCCTTAAATCATTTCGGGGGATTGATTACCGTTGAACAGTTTTTACGTTATTCTATTGTCGTTGTCTATAATCCTCTTAATCCCATTATCAACAAACGAATCATTTGCAGCAATCCCTACAGAACACAATGAATGGGACTTTGACTTTGTAGACGTACATGTATACCAGGATAAGACGAATCTGAACAGTCTGATAATAAAGCCAAACATTCTCTTCAAGGGTGAAAACGCATTTGGAACCGTAAACATTGATGTCAGAATCATCCAGCCTGACGGAACCCCCACATCCGCCAACGGCAGGATCACAAACATGGAATCCGGTGAAACAGAACCAAGAAGGATGCACACTGGAGTGATTCAGGAAGGCAAATACAAGATACACCTGAGCATGACGCCTCCTGAAAAGCCGTACTTTGGGCATGTATTTGACACGTTCACGACAGACTTTACGATACCTAAAAACGGATTTGAGAATATTGCAGATACGGTAGTAGGTGAAGAGGAAAACTCTATCATGTTTTCCATAGAGAATCCTCAGACAGTGGCACCTGATGAGGCAATACATGCGGTAATCAATCTGCCGGAGATTCACAATTATGAGGGCATTGTAATAGTAAACGATGAGAAAATAATTCATACTTACGATACGGACACAGAGGAATTCTATCTGACATCCGATACATTGTACAGGAACATGGAGATTCACCTTGTGGAAAACGGCAATTTGTTTCCAAAGACATATGCGCAAAACTCCGTGCAGGATTACGTGACGACATACAAGGTAAACAAGGACATGTGTTCGAGTTTGAAATGTCTGGATATTACGGTTGATGATGTTGAGGAAGAATTTCAGTTGATGTATTTGGCCATCATTGTACCTGTGATTGTGGTGGTGATATTTGCGATTAAATTCTTAGGGGTATTTTGTAAGAAGAAGTATGGCAAACCACATACAGAAATTCCGCCAATTGGAAGATAGTTTATCTTTTAGGCAAAATTATTTTTGATTTTTTAAGATGAGATTTGACTTCCTTGTCTTTGTACAATGCTTCAACATGTTTGCACTTTTCCTTATCCGTTATGCATCTGTTGCAAACCACTCTATCATTAAAAATATGTACATCGATTCTTAATTCATCATCTTCCAAACTTGGGAGAACAAACCTTGTGGTATCATTTTCAACAGCATATTTTTCAAGAAATTCTAAACATGCAGCTCTAGCTACTTGTGTCTTATTGGTTAAACCCTTTTTTTTACTAAATTCTGTATTTGAAAAATCTTCTAATCTCTGAATAACTTGACGTGGTAATTGCACGGCACTAAACGTTGACTTAACTTCAGTTTTTGTAACCATTGCAATCATTACAACGAAGTAACATATATGTTAGTATATTTTGACTGTTTGACTAACAATATTATTAGTTAATTATAAATATTACAACACTAATAATATTATTAGTATGGTTACAACTGTTGAAACAGCAGAAAAATATGAAACAATACCCGTTTTTGAATCCACAAAAAAACAAGTGGATAATTTTGGAAGGAAAGGTGAAACTTATGATGATTTGATTAAAAGATTACTGGAAATAGCAGAGGAATCTAAATCTTGAGTCATCAACAAACTGTTTCAGTAAACGAGGAATGCATACACGAATCATCTGAGAAAATCAGTGTCCCGTTTCAAAATCAGCATGGTGTGGATTTGCCTCTTGTTGCAATGTGCCCTGACTGCGTTTCATTTTATTCCAAATCAAAATCTTTCAAGAGAATTTCGGGGATTCCTCAAAATTGAAATCATATTGTAGTGAAACTGCAACTGAAAGTTTCCAAAATTTCACACCACAGATGAAAAGTCTGATCATCCGAGACACATCTGTTGTAGATGCAAAAAGCGAAGAGCAGTTCATTGTTTCAAACTCTTCTGTAAGATCAAAAATTCATGATTCCACTCTTGCGGAGCTGTTGGATTGATGTCTGAAAACAACACAGTTCACAAGACCATAACCGTAAAGTGCAATGACTGCTTCTTTGTGGGTCATTACCAAAATACGACTGTTCGATCAGTAAAGATTCTAAGAAATTATGTGGCGACATGGCCATTGGTTTCAAGACAAGATTGTCATCATCATAACTATTCCATTGGGACGTCTCAAAATTGAATACGTCCAAGACTACATGCTATGAATGTGGAGAAACAATCCCGCCAATAAAATCAAATTTACTTGTAGAACAACATGGTGAATTCGGTACAGTTTTTGTCATTGACACAGTAATCGTGGAATGTACAAACGGACACAAAAAGTCCGTACAAGTCAATCATGCACCTGATCATCCTCTTTGTAAGAACTGTCAGCAGGTTTGCGGATACAATTGTCTTTGCAAAATATGCCATCCAGAACGAACGGAGGATAAATCATGAAAACATCTGAACAGATAATCAATGAGATTAAGATTCTTGTAAACATTCATCTTGATGAAGAGCCGGACATTTCCCACATTCAGGGACAGATTGCAGCGCTAAGATGGGTCTTGGAGGACAGATCATAATGTCATCAGATCTGATAAAGTCTGACTTTTCCATCATGGATTCCGAAGACGAGCAGCAGATAATTTCATGCGATGATGATCTGAAGAAGGCTCTTGTATACGAACTGAGAGGAACCAAGCAGATAACCTACACGGGTTTGAAATACATGGTCCTGAAAATGAGTCAAAGCGAACAGGCTCTTCACATTCTAAAGTCTGAAGTCGTTTTAGACAAGGATGATCCTGAAGATAAACAGCATTGTTATTGGCGTAGCATTGTTCGTGTAAAGAATTCAAAAACAGGATTGGAAACTGAAGGAATCTCTGAAGCATCATACCTTGAGAGTTCAAAGTATGACAAGTTCGGAAGAACAAAGGCAATATCAAAAGCGGAAAGAAACGCATGGAGAAAGCAGATTCCTGAACTTGAAATTATCAATCTTCTAAAGAACGCAGATGGAAAGAGAGTAGAGAAGATAGAGACAAACATATCTGATGGGTCTGAATGCGACTTTTCCACCAGGGGGACTTTGGATAAAATTTGCACCTGTGAAGAACCGGCATTTGGAAAACAGTCAGGAAAATGTCTGAAATGCGGGGGTAAAAAATAATGTCACTAAACTGTCTTGCAGGAGGTTCACATTGGTCAGTAATACGGGAGGTCTTTTTCTAATGGAAGGACTGACAAGCGGTTGGATCTTATCCAACATCTCTGGAAAATATCATTACATCAGACGAGACACAAATCGAGATGACATTACGACATCTCCATGCGGCTTTAGGACAAGAAAGTTTTCCGAGATTCTAAAAAAGTTTGAGATACTTGATGTGCTGCTTATCTGTGAAAAATGCGAACGTAAGATAAAACAGTATCAGGCAAACAATAAAAAGAAATACGATATTTCAAATTTCACCACAGTACCTACGAATTCCAAAAACTCTCACGTATTGCAAAACGTGGTATGTGCAGAGTCAGGATGCAATGTAACTGGAGTCGCGTTTGTATCCACTGAGTTTGAGGAAAAGCCACATTACTGCATTACTCATAATCTGCGCGTTCAGATAAACATCCAAAAAGAAATGGAGATCCTGGCATAATGGGAATAATCGAGGTACCATGTGCAAATCAAGAGTGTGATTCCACCGATGTCTCTCTGATGGTTTCTGAGATTTTTCTTAAAGGATACAAGCATAGGTTTCAGTGTAACGGATGCAAAACAAAATTTTCCATCTGCACCGTATTGACAGATGTTTGTATTGCACAGGAGACCAAAACGTGATGGGTAAAGGTCATCTTTGCGGAACTGCTGGGTGCAATCATTTCAAGATAGATCATATCTTTGTAAGTAAAACCAAACAATATACCGCATGTGAATGGGTAGATTGTCCATGTAATGATTACGTTCCTGGTAAAATTTGCAATTCAACACAGAGGAATCAGAATTGAAAGTCTGTCCAAACTGCAAGTCAGAATGGAAAGACAACGTCAGAATCTGCAATTCCGTATCATCTAATTCAAGAAAAGTCTGCGGGACGAGGCTGAAATAACATGGATGGTAAACGATATTTCAACATCTCCATGGTTCCATATACGACTGAGGCAAAAAATGAATTTGATGCAGCAACCAATTTTTTCAATATTCAGGAGAATATGGGATTATTACTGGTGCAGGAAATGCATGGCTCTGAAAAAATAGGACCTTTGACTAACGTCAGAACCATTTTTACAAAACACGACGATGAAAATCAAGGCATCGTCGATCGATTAAACTCGGAATATCAAAAATATCTCCCAGATACAAATCACACACATCATGAATGCTGTGGTTGTGAATTAACTGAACAAGGTAAGCAAGAAAAAGCATTACTAGAAAAAATATTGGGGGATTCAAAGAAATGAAAGAGCCTTTCATCGCTGTAAATTCAAGAATTCCACAAAAATTATGGAAGGACTTACATGCGGAGGTATTCTCCAAGGCTAATCCTGATGGTGATTTCGGTAACTTTTCAGAATCATTGCGATACTATTCTGACCTTGGACTCAAGGCTGCTGCATTGATGAAGGAAGTCAAGAATCCTGAATTTCTCAAGGAATTGGAGGGATTACGTGACCAGACAAGACAGTATGAGATTTTGGAATCAATGGATGCTGACAGCAGATCCGCCTTGGCATTGGCCTTGGAAATGGTAGAGAAGCACAAATGGGAGCAAAAGAAATTTGTCTAAAAGAAACTCAAGTGTATTACAGTATTACAGCATGTATTACTGTAATACAATTACAATTCTATTTTCTATTTTCTATTTTCTTTCTTTAGGAGTAGCATGCATTGTCTGAAAACACTCTCATTCACACAGCATCGGCGATTAGAGACAAGATCAAGCCATACCTTCAAGAAAATCATCTGCAAGAGATATTATTACTCCATCCTGTAAGCAAGTTCACTCTTCCAATCCCTGAAGATACCGAACTGATGGAATTTTTCCTGAACTATACTGGTGAATTCAGAACCATTGTAAAAGATGCAATCATCCACATCCTTACTAATCATCACAAGAACAATCACATCAGAGAAGACTTTGTAACCCTGAAGGTAAAGATCACGACACCGCAAGAATACACGATAAAACTTTCTGATATCTCATCTGATTTGATAAACTCGCCAATCTCATTTAACGCACTTGTATTGCAGACAAGTGAAATAAAATCATACATCAAGGATGCATATCTGTACTGTCCTGAAAACAAGTGTGGCCATAACGGATACTATGAAGGACAGCCCGTTGGAATCTATCCTCACAGATGCATGGAGCATGGAGATGACAATTTCCCAATATTGGTTCTTGACAAATCAAAATCAAAGTATTCGTTCTTCCAGGAACTGACGTTTCAGGAACCACTTAACGAATCAAGAGAAAACTCACCATTGGAGTTTCCGGGAGTCATAATTGATGATCAGGTCGGTGACGTGTTTGCAGGACAGAAAAAACACATCTTGGGAATATTCAAGGCAGTATCAGACCCTAAATCAAAATCCAAAAACAGGTACAATCACATCATTGAGGTAATCTCAATTAACGAGCTTGAGGAAAAGGAAATTCTACCAACCCCTGAGGAATTGGAATATCTCCAAAACGAATCCAAAAAACCAGATTACTTTGCAAATGTGTCAAGGTCAATAGCGCCACACATTATCGGAATGGATGACGTAAAGGAAAACATTCTGCTGCAGCTTGTAGGCGGCGTAGAGCATCCTGGAATAAGGGACTATTCAAACACGTTTCTGGTAGGGGATCCCAGCACATCTAAGACTCAGCTATTGCTTGCAGCCATGAAATTGGAGCCCAAATCATTGTATTCCGTAGGGTCTGGTGGCTCCAAGGCCGGTCTTACCATTGCCACAATCAAGCGTTCCAATGGCACGTTCATGGCTCAGGCCGGAGCATTGCCACAATGCGACAAGGGTCTGGTGTGTTGCGATGAGTTTGACAAGATGAGTCCTGATGATAGAAATTCCATACATGAGGCAATGGAGAACGGACAGTGTACCAATACAAAGGTGGTGAATGTGACCTTGCAGGCAAGGACGAAGATCCTGGCTGCTGCCAATCCTCTAAAGGGAAAGTTTGATCCCAACGAATCAATCAGAGATCAGTATGATATCCCTCCATCATTGCTTACGCGTTTTGATAACATTTGGAATATCATCGACGAGGTTAGCAATTCGGGAGATGATCTTATCGGGCAGCAGATACTGGCGCAGTATGATGATGACAATAATTCCACTGAAGGACACTTTGACTATGAGCAGCTACGGAAGCTTGTTGCATACACCAAGAAGATAAAGCCAACTCTCAGCAAGGAATCACAAACACACTGTCTTCAGTTCTACAAGCAGATCAGGGTGAATTCGCAAGGGCATAGCCATGTACACATTGTACCAAGACATCTTCACGGGCTGATTCGACTTACGTTTGCACATGCAAAGCTCAACTTTAAGCAAGTCACTGATACCAAGGATGCAGAAATAGCTTGTGATATCCTGAAGAAATCTCTGGCTTCTCTTAACGTCAACACGTCAAACCTTGAGACTGATACGTTCTGGGACAGTAAAAAGATCAACAAGACTGATGCGGTATGGGAGGCATTTGATGAGGTAAAGGATGCGAATAATTCAGTCGAGCTAAACGATTTGATGCAAGCCTTGGCCGAGACAAAGCATTTCACTGATTCAACTGCGCAACACTTTATCGAGAACCAGCTAATCGATGGAAGAAATCAGCAGCTTAGAAAATTAGTCAATGGGAGGTATGTCAAGATTTGAAACAATGTTGGAACTGTAAATCAACTAAGAATCTAAAATCAATCTTCATCGAAGACTGTGATTGTCATTTTGATTCTATCGAAAAGCCAGAATATCCTTGGACTTGTAAAAATTGTTTCTTTGAATCATGCGCATGCGGGTATGAAACGCATTCTGCAGATGAATGTCTAACCTATGAATCTTGTGAGAATCATGAGAATACAAAGCAATATCTCTCAAACTGGAATGATTTTGACTCCCATTGGAAAAGGAGATCTAAAAAATGAGCAAACAAATTTCTCGAATCAAACCCGAATCCAGGACAATCTACCTGGACGATGTAATGGAAACACTCACGCGATTTCCTACCAATTCCATTGACTGTATCGTAACCTCTCCGATGTACTACAATGACATCAATCTGGGTGTAAAGGGTGCCTGGGGAAACGAGAGTTCAGTCTTTGAATTCCTATCCAAGATGAGAGTATTTCAAAATGAACTACTTAGAATCCTAAAACCCAGAGGTACGTGCTTTATCAACATCTCAGACAGCTATGCCAAGAAGAATCACGGCTCTATCAAAAAGGGAACCAAGCTTATGGTGCCAGAACAGTTCTCGTCTCAATGCGTACTTGACGGATGGATATGTGAGAATGTCATTGAATGGCTGAAGCGAGACGCGTTTCCAACCTCTGTCCAGACACATCTTTGGTGGAATATGGAACCTGTCTATTTCCTTGTAAAAAACAAACAACATTACTTTGACTTACAGTCCGTAAAGATTTCAAGAATACACAATACAAAATACGTCAATCGCAGAATCAGGGACGGTGCAAACGGATCACTTACAAAAAGATTTGGCGAAAAATACATGGCATCTGATGAGGAAATTGAAAAGTTCAAGCAAGATAAAAGAAGTCGTGGTGATTACACCGGATTCAATCTAAGATATGAAAACACAAAGACTGACAAGAATCCCGGCTGTCTGCTTGATGTAACCAGAAAGAAAAGCGACATGGCATCAAGTCACCTTGCGACGTTTCCGGTAAAGTTTGCAGAGTGGTTCATCAGATGCGGATGTCCGCAGAATGGAATTGTATTGGACCCGTTTATGGGAAGCGGAACCACTGCGTTGGCTGCTGAGAATCTTGGAAGGAAATGGATTGGATGCGAACTGTCAAAGAACTTTGCAAAGGAATCATTGAATAGAATAGGAGTCGGCAAACTTGCCTAATCAAATCAAACACACCCAATGCAATATTTGCGGAATGAATCTTGAAGATCTGACATATGACAAGATGAATGCACATGTTCAAAGACATGCAGCTGCACATCCTGACCAAACATCAATGAAGGAATTCTAATTGAGTATTGATAACTGTCCAAACTGTAATCAAACAGTTAATCTTGCAACTCCTAGAATACCAATCACTCTTGGAAACAAAAGAAACTCCAAATCAATTGGGATAAAATTCTGTTCCAAATGTGATTTGATAATTCCGTCAAATACTTCTGTTAAGTTTTGGGATGGAAAACAGGCAGTGGGAGGGACATCATCTTGAGATGTCAACACCTGGGAACAATTAGAAAATCCTGTTTCACTGATGAGTGTGTCAACGTCATGGACTTCTTTTTGTCAAACGCGGACCATTACTTTACTCCGTTAACTGCTGCACTTTCGATGAAAAAACACCCTTCGACGATTAAAGACATTATGAGAATTTTGAAGCAGAACTCATACCTTTCAAAATTATCTGATAACGGTACAGTCTATCATGTCACCAGGGAGAATATGGAATTTTGGCATACTGATTACAAAAATCATATCCTGTCACCTACTCCTAGACAGATCAAAGAGTGGAGCATTGACAACGTGGAGGAACTGTAAGATGGATGAAGATAAACCATGTGTAATGTGTGCAGAACTTCAAAGTAAACACCGTGAAGGTGTCTATTGTCCACAAGGACGAGACGTTTTCGGTTATGACGTGGTTGGCTTGTTTCAACATCCGTTTATGGAGAACGACAAATGATTGCAAGTGTCGTTACAGAATCTAATCGGTATTGTCTGTCTAAAAATGACATGGCAATAATCAATAGTAATTCTGACAAACCACTAGCAGAGAATGCAAGAAAGACTCTGACCATTCTATCAGAGGTATTTGGCGGACTCCATCATCTTGATTCAGACCAGCTAGAACTGTTTGATTACCAGGACAACAGATACAATTCATATCTAATTCGAGGCTCACTAGCCACATTTGACTTTGCACATCTCACTCAACTGGTGATTATGGCTCATGATATGGCTGTAAGATTGGAGATACAGGCAGTTGCACTTGATCCTGAAGATGAGGATGATCTGAAACTACTCCAACGTCATTTGGATGACTACAATGGAGACAGTGACTATGATCTGACAATGGAACAGTTCACAGAGATGCCCTCAACATGGCTTAAACTGCAATTTCATCAACGAGAGAGAGAAGGACGATACTATGAGATACATCCAACTCTTGAAGATGCTGTGAAGAAATGGAGAGATACGACAATTGTTTGAGAATGTAAAACGTCTTTGTCATGAGTGTCAAACGTTATGTGAGATTTATTTAGAATATGGTCCTACCGGGATTCCAATCTGGTATTGTCCAACGTGTAAGGCAGGATGTGGAACTGTGGAGGATGTTAATTACTAATGCCCTGTCCAGAATGTTTCCATAATTTCTACACTGGAAGTCCCCTTGATGACATTGATGCTGCATGCAACTGTGATTGTCATGAAGAAATTGATGACACCATATGCTCAGATTGTGACATGAATTATTCAGACTGTACTTGTTATGGAGATGACGACAAATGACCGAGACTGTAAAGAACTGCAAGGAATGTGATGCACCACCACGCTATCATACTTTAGATTGTACTGTAGGAGGATTCGGAGGAACTCACCCATGCATGTGACATGTTCGTGGCCTGATTGTTTCGAGCAAGGGATTTGTCAGAGGATAACTCATTCTTTTGTAAAGAACATTGGGAGTTGACAAGATGACCAAAAGTGTTAGTGTGAGTAAAGAATCCAGAGTTCCATCACATTGCATGAAGTTAAAACGTGAAAGTGCAAGTGTTGTGTTATCTGTAGTTGACAAGTATGGTGCAATCAAACCTGATACATTGGTAGAATTAGGTTCATTACTTGACAAAATGGATAGAGACTATCATGTTGAAGTTGCCGTACATCCATCAAAAGATAGTTCATTATTAAAAACAATAGATAATGAAAATGACGCTCAGATAACAATTCAGAATATCAAACAACATCTTTCACTTAAGGAGACCTGTTAGATTGCATCTTACATCTACTGAAATTATTCGAGTAAATCTAAAAGGATATATTCCACCGGAGATGATTGAACAAATCTGTCAGGTATATGACACGTACCCAACTTTGGAAGCGAAGGCAACTGAATATGACAAGTATCATTATGATCAGGAATCAAAGGAAGGTGTATTCAATTATCAATATGTTGGAAGATTGCAAAAACAAAGTGACGAACTATTAGAGCAATCAAAAAAACATTCGTTGTTAGAGCAAGAAAACAGACGGCTCAAGGAGAGATTAGGTAAAGCCAGAGAAATTACACATTCAAACACCATCAACTTCAAGACTTGGAATCAACTAAAGCAAATACTGGTGTCAGTTGAGGGGAAAAGTTAGATCATGAAAAACTGCATATTTCAGTACAGGACAATCCACCACCATGGATTATCTGCCTGTTTTCTAGGCAATCTGCGTATGCTCCTTCAATCGCTGTACATTTATTTTCTTGTATCATACAACCTCCTGGAAACTCCTGAATCCAGATACCACCTTTTTCCTGACACTGAATTTGTTCAAATCCTTGGGATATTGCCATGATGAGCATGATGATCGATATGGCAAACAGAAATACAATGAATAAAAGTCTGGAATTTTTCAATTATAGGCTCTGCATCAAATTAATGCATAAAATAGCTTTGTTTACTTTTGGAGAAAAGTGTTAGATCATGCCTAGAACTTGGTGTAAAAAATGTGGTTGTGCAAATATAGGTTCATGGGATAATTACTGTAAAAATTGCGGTGTCAAAGATCCTTCAAGAGGTAATGGAGAATATCCCGATTTATCAAAAGGAGAAGATTGTAATCGTGAATAGGTGCAGAATATGCAAAATGAAAACGGATCATGTCTGTAGTGATTGCGAATCATACTACTGTTATCGTGATTTCAAGAGACACTTCTCAAAGTTTTGGATTGCCGTCTGGTGGCTCAGATTCATTGTTCGTAAGACAATTGGGGTATCAAGTCAATGAGGAAAAAAGAGATTCAGGCTTTAATCCAGTATCATTACTGGGGTGATGAATGTAAACATGAGAATCATGCCAAGTGCTGTCAATTCATGATTGCCGAAATTGCAGAGTTAGTTGGATACACGGGATACAAAAAGCAGAAGACGACAATTGCCGGAGGAAGTAAACCTTGAACGTAGAGAGTCAATGTATAAAGCAAAATGGAATTTGTGGAGACTGTAAAAGAGTGAACATGCCAAAAGACGAGGCAAGTTATGGATTTATGTGTCATAAATGCAACAAGCTGTATTGCAGTGCTTGCTATGCTTACGTTCACGCTCAACACAACTTGTATTTTTGGGAGTCTGATGAATAATGTCAAAGTTTGAGTTCATCAAAAAGCCATGTGTAAAGGATCCTGCTCTTGTTGACCTCTACATAGTCGGTCCATTAGGCTGGGAAATGATGGTGTTTTGTGCAAATAAATGCAGATGGGAAGATGAGAAGAGAATCAGAAAGAGGCTGCTAAAGGCACGCAAGAGAATAAAGGCAAAGGAAGCAGCTGAGAAGGAGAGGACGGAGAAGGAATGACTAGAGAATCAGATTCTCCAAGACAGCAATCAACGTTTCGGTGCAAGCATTGTGATTTTATAACAAGGAAAAACTCTCATTTCATATTGCATTCAAAAGAGAAACACGGGATTGAGCTGTAAGATGACAATCAATAAAGAATGTCACTCGCCAAGTAATTTCAGGAACTAAAATGGTAAAAAAAGAATCTGTGAATATCAACGTGCAACTCATTCTGGTTTTATTACCGATAACCAACCTGTATCTAGGTGGTTTTTGGGCTGCATACAGGGTTCAAAAACTACGTAAATTTTTACTCATAACCCTAGTACTTTCTGTGATATCTGTTCTTGTTGTTCCGAGTGTAGATGTTGATGAATATTATGAAGATGAGGCTGATGATGATCTATATTATTGGATTTCATTTTGGTTCAATCCTTTGGATGGATATTTTGATAACTACATAGATTTATCGATAAGATTGGCATGGATAGGGGACTTGGCAGCATGGTTTATTGTTACTGCATATTATATTCGCAAATGGTCCATTCAATGGAATAAAAAAATGTCTAGGAATACTCCCGTATGACTGATACGATAATTGAATCAAAGAGTATGATACAATGTTAGATTTTCTCAAGAAACTCGTACTTACTAATCCTGAAGACAGGGATTGCAGTTATTGCGGACATTCTCCCACGTACCATCAGATGAAAATTAAGAAACTGAAACCGGGAAACCATGCTCATAGTATGGATATAACACGACTGCATTGTAAAAAATGTGCTTGTGCCAAATTTCAATGATGGCTGATACGACAGTTAAAACAACAAGTAAACTAATCTAAAAAACTCTGACATGTAGCTACAGTACTGTAGCTACATGTGGTAAAAATAGCTACATGTGTTAAATACAAAGATCTCAAAATTTGATTTGAAGACATGCAGTTTATGAAAGAGCAACAGCCAAAGCCTTTTGAAAATCTGACAAAGGAAGGAAAGAAGAAAAAAATTGCAGATTTAAAATTATTTGAGACTCAATTCCTGGATGGGGTAAAGGATCCGAACAATGCAGTTCTTCGTAATATTTTCAAGACAAGAAAAGATGTCATTACGGCATATGCAGAATCATTAAGGGACAGACATTATCTTGGAGAGTACAAAGAACCAATCAATACAATTTCAAATTACATTAAAGCACAAATTCGAAAACTATACCTTGTAAATCAGTATGAAACCATCAATCTAATTCATTATGTCCACGTTACGCTAAAGCCCGAGTTCAAAAGTCCGGAACTCAGTCATACAGATGGGGTAACAAAGTTACCCCAAAATACTTCCGCTTTTGAAAAAGACCATCAATTCCACATGGATGGAATCAAGGCTTTCATACATTATCACAAGAGATTCGCAGACATTGGCGAGGATCACCTTAAGAAAATTTCAGACCCACAAGTTTTCAAGGACTTCCAAAAGGTAATTGAATGGAATGAGATAGGCTTGTTCTCTCACTATCTTGGCGAGCTTGCTTCTGAGAACGGAATACTGGACCAGATTGAGGATTTGCAGGACTTCAAGCAAAGCGCAACCATCATCCAACTTGCAATGGCCAAAATCATGCATGCCGACGGAGATTACGCACAAATGGCATGGAAATTGGGAGTCTCTACCAAGGAAAACCGAAACATAAGAAAAAGATTGGCACATTGGCCAAAGAAAGATGCAAAGAAGGCAATCATGAAGATAGCAGGTTCCTATCTTTGTCCTGGAGGATGCGGTCACAATTTCATTACTGGGAAGAAATATCAGGACATTACAAGTGAAAAGTATTTTCCTAAATGGCAATGGAGTGAGAAGCGAATAACCATTCCAAAGTCGCTGAAAAACAAGGGACTGACAGTATTTCAAATAGGTGAGAAAGTTTTTGGAAAGAAAATCAAATTAATCGTAAAGACATTTGAACAGATAGAGGCAGAAAAGCAAAAGGCGAAACTTGACTCAAAAAAATAAGATAATTTTTAGGACTGCTGAAATTGCAGACGTACAATCTGAATCAAAACCAGACACTTACTACATAGTAAACTTCATCGAGAGGACATGCACGTGCGAATGGGGAACGATGGAGTTTTCACGTAAGGAAAAGAAGGGCATAGTGTGCAGTCATCTGAGAGATGTGCTTGAATTATTGGGTCGATCATAGAAACGGAATTAAATCATCAACCGTAATCATAAATCACATTGTACATCACATCTTACTGTGAATAAAAAGCTCATAGCTCCTACAATTCTAGTCATGGCCATTGTCCTAATGGTTGCAATACCGATCTCCCCTGAACCACTTCAATGTGCAGCAGACGATGGCGAATGCTACGAGTCAAACATTACACGGGTGATAGACGGTGATACAATCAAGGATCATCAGGACCAATCAATCATGTTTTCACTTGCATCTGCACCCGAACTATCCGAACCAGGGGGACAGGAAGCCAAAGAATTCATCGAAGAATTGTGTCCAGTAGGATCTAGAATAGTCATTGATGGGGATGACAAACAGACCGGTGGGAGTTATGGAAGAATCATAGCACAGGTGACATGTAACGGGGTCAACCTAAACGAAAGACTCCTAGAGGGAGGACACGGAACTATAGACCTAAGATACTGCGCAGACAGCGAGTTTGCATTTGAAGACTGGGCAAAAAGACCGTGCGGTTTGGAAGACAAGCAATTCTAGAAATCGAATATTCTAAACCCCATAGAATACTTCGCTTATCACAGTCAGTCATAAATCAAGTAACGAATTGGTGTATGCTAGATTAACATACCAGGCCCATACCCTGGAGTGCCCCGGTGCAAATCCTGGATTCGTTACCATCTTTACTAGTTAGAAGATATTTTTTTAAAATTAGTGTTCATATTAGAACAATTGAAAAATTACGCCAAAGATTTGTAATGCAAATCCGATAATAAGAAGTGTAAGCCCACCATATGCGCGGTTTTTTGAAAATTCTTTCTCTTGTTTTTCCTTTTCTTTATTGAATAATTTTATGTAATCTTTACATAATTTGATAAGTACGTCCGAATCTTTTACTATTTCTATTGCACGATCTTTAGACGTACCAGTGACTATTTCACCTACGTCCGATATGAATTTCGGAAGATATTCAAACACTTCATCCTTGTTCTCTAAAAGTTCAGGAGTCCATTTTGTTTTAAAGGATAATATGACTGAGACTAACAGACACGCTCCAATTATATCAAATATTAGCCCAATCAAAAAAAATAATCCGATGATAGGTTCCATGTTCAACAAATCCTAAAGATGGTGTTTTAAAAATTAACAATGACAGTAAGTAGAATACTTCGTTTATGAGAAAATTTACCATATCTAGTCATGCAAAAGGGTTCACAAACCGAACTTTTAGACCCTGAGAATAATTCTGAACAACAACTAATCAAACTATCAAAATCTCAAATCAAGAAGAACATAAAGATCAACGGGCGAAAGAGTGCAGACGACATCATAATCGCAGTAGAGTATCTATCACAAATCATTGAGAAATTAAAAATCACTGGTAACGGAAAGCCACCATCCAGAAAGGAATTGCGGATGGAGATGAAGAAAATTGGATTTGATATTTCCACATCCACATTACGCAGATACAAGGGCAAGATCAAGAAGGTGCGTTCAGCAGTTCGTGATTTACTGGAAGAGGGGACATACTCTTCATATTTTGATCAGAATATGGATCTGCTGGACTACATCGAAGAGCAGGCTCTTGAATGTCTAAACAGAAAATGGACCAATTCCAAAATGGAGAAATTCGTAGAGATTTCAGAAGCCAAAGTGGCATTGGATGAAGGACGACAACCAAACGGAGTTCTGGTAAGGGCAACAACTACAGGTGAGATTGCACAGCCCAAAATAGGATTCTTGAATATTTTAGCCAAGGTTGTGGACCTGAGAACTAGAGCCACCAACGATGACAACCTGGATTTATCCTGTTCAATGCTGTCAGAGGAATTCCAAAAGACAAAGGATCAGGTAACATCATTGGAGCAGAGAAACACAGAGTTGGAAAAGGAATTGAAATCAATTTTGAGAAGGAAGCGAAAGGACACTGAGCAGACGAGTAACAATTAGAACAAAGGACGGTCGCATTATGACCAGTGGCGATTCGAATCCTTTGGAACTGGCCACCCGATACGTTCCAGACTTTGAAAAGAAACTGCATCTTGACTTTGAAATCTCTAGGGATCCTCAGGAATTCTACAAATCATTTGGATACTTTGATCATGATTACAAACGAGACAAGAAAACAAATCTTCCAGAGAAGGTTACTGAACTGACCTGGTATCAAAAGGAATTTGCAAAGCTCGATTACGGACTGATGCTAAAGGGAAACAAGGTGGGTATGACATCATCTGAATTACTGGGGGATTTCCAAACAAGATTACTCCCGGAATCAGCCGGATTTGACTGTCTTGTCGGTGCTGCAAAACTGGAGATAGCAAACGAGCTGGTCATGAAGCTAAAGACATGGATAGCAAACTCTCCAAGATACTCAAAGTTTTTGGTAAAGCGTCCAGACTTTGAGGAATTTCGAGAAGAGAAATCAAAGGTAGGCGTAATCGTAGTGAGGAATCCGTACAATCCAAAGAAGAAATCCAAGATCATGGCCATAGGCAACTCACTCAGTTCTGTATATTCCAGGATGCAGATTAACCGAGTCCACATCACGGATCCATCATTACTGAAAATCAAAAAGCAGGATGATTACTTTGCAGGCCTGTTATCTCGATTGGCAAATACATGAGGACAAATCAAGATTGAAGGGGTACCACTATTCAAGACCGGCTGGTTTTGGAAGATGTGCAAGGTATTATTCCACCTGACTGATTCCTTTGAGGATTCCAAAAGGCCATCAGAGAAATATCTGGAAGCCGCAAGCGATTACGACATACCATCGGAAATTGCAGAAGTGTTTGAGACTGTATTCGTAACGATAGATGATGCGGTGCAATGCAGCGTTACTCCTGCACACGTAAGGGATCTAATGAAGAAATCAATGTCCCCTGCCAAATACGCGCAGACGTTCATGGGAAAGTTTCTGGATCCAGAGGGTGGAGCCTTTGATGGTTCCTTTGAGGTTGGAGAACATGAGGTAGAGCAATGGTAATTGATCAATTCATCTTCACTCAAAAGAAAGGATGCTTCCAAATCTCAAGTGATATGGACATCTTCATCAATGAGACAATCGTAAAATGGCAGTCAAAACTAAAATTAAATTTCTGTATTCACTGGACCAGTAATTTTGAATTCTATAACGGAATTGCCAAAAAGATATTGGGTGAAACAGAAGATAGAGAAAGAGTTGCAGCTTGCTTATCCGGAATCAATCTGGTGTATTTGGACACTGCTTCACATCAATTCTCATTTGCTGAACTGGAGAAATCAATTGTTCATGAATTACTGCATCTGAAATATCCTGACGAATCCGAATCATGGATTATCAAAAAGACCAACGGTGTTTTGAAATGAGATCAGATGATTGGGACAAAGCAGAACGAATACCATTTAACGGAATGGAAAAAAAGGATCCAAAGCATCATGAGCATCACTTTGATTTGTTTACTGGCATCTGCGCAATCTGTCTGAAGAGCAGAGAGCAGCTAAGAAAGGAGTGGAGATAATACTCATGGGAACTAGAGCCGCATCATATGATCCTGGACGAATCAAGGACAGGTTCGCAATGGTCGGGGGAAATCTTACAGCTAAGAAGATTCAGCTTCTAAACGCAAAGGAATGGAAAAAGAAGAACTTTAACATCGCAGAAGACGAGATAGCATCAATTAACCAGCGTAACCCATTTGACTTTCACATCTGCGAATCAAACAATCAGGGATGGCACGTAATTGACAATCTTAGAACACTCAAGGACATTCCGGTAATCCCAATCAATACCTCAAACAATCTCAAAGATGATACGGCCAGAAAGGGAAAGTCCCTGGACAAGAACAACATGGTGGAATGGATTGAATGGGCACGAAAGGAGGACATCATAGAATTTCCAGCAGGTCAATGGAGTCCCGGAATTACCGAACTAAACAGACAGCTAAACCGATTCGTAATGAAGCGAACCAGTACCGGATACAAATACGAGGCAGCAGAGCCAGATGATCACGATGATTTGGTCATGGCCTTGGTGATACTGTGTCACTTTGCAAGGATGAGAATACTGAAACTCGGAGATCAGGAAGATTTGCCGTTAGGAGTAGGAGCAGGCAGTCGGGTAGACTTTGAAGGTGAGGGCGAAGAGGATGAATTCACCAGACAGATTAAGCAAAGGATGGAATCAAATGGAATGAATGCGAGTGATATTAACAGTGATGATGATTGGTAATTTGATGTTGAGTCTAAATTAAAAAATAAAATGTATTCCCTGGTGATAAAGTCAGAGTATGATTATTTTATATCATTTTGTTGCAACATTAAATCTTGGACTCTATCACATATGTGTCTAATCTGATTCCATTGAAAGCCTTTTTGAATTTTTGATATGTGCCTTCGCTCATACGCACTCCGTTGTATTCAACTTCGTTGTAGCTTGTATTCTTAATTTCACTCATAAAAATTATTTAGTAAAATCGTGTATAAAGAATTGCTTTTTCTTATTAATTCTTTAAAAAAGTTAGTTTTACTTCTCTTTTGATTTTATTTCACTAAATTCATTATTGCCTACTGTTGCTATCCCTGAAACATGCCCATACGATAATGAGATTTTAGATAAAGATGGATTCTGCACCGAATGCGGATTCAGAAAATAGTGAGTGATTGTTGAAATGGCAGAGCAAAAGAGAACCAACAAGTCACACGAATCAAGTAATTCTCAGATGGAAGTCCTAGGAATTGGATTACAGGACATTGACAATGACCTTTTAGATGAGGCGATGAAATCAATACGCGAACCAATCACGTTAACAAAGATTGATGAAATTCCAAAGTGTCTCAGAGTAATATCAAAGAAGGCACGAAAGATAATTCCAAGAAGAGGCATCGTGTATGCCGCAGCAGGACCCGAAAGCGTATCGCAGTCAAAGCTAAAGGTGATGTCTGATCCTCTAAAAGCCAAGAGAAAGAGCCTGTCAGATTGCGCGACATCAGAGCCAAACCTTGCATCATCAATTGACAGAAGGACCGAATCAATTTTCGAAGATGGAATCAATTTGGAATTGGAATTAGCTTCAAAGTTCAATCCTGAGACTGGCGAGGAATTCACACCAGAACAAATCACGGAAAATCTAAACAAAGTATCAGGTGATTATTTTGCACATCTTGCACGTCTGAAGACATGGGTATCTGACATGGATATCCCGGAGCTTATGCGAGATGCAGAAGCCGTCTCGTTTGTCCAGGGAAGAAACGCAACTATGATGATTCCCGGAATAATGGATCTAAAGCCCGGTGCATTGCCGATATTGGCTGAGACAATCTATGCAGATGATCTGAAGGAAGTGATAGTGGACATCGGGAAGACTAGAAGGATTGTCGCAGTAAAGACGGCCATTGAGGAGAAGAAGTTCGTAAGGGCTGATGAAATGGTGTACCTTGTCAGGGGTGTCAAAAAAGCACTGAGACGAGACGGCAAATACTACGGACTGTCTGCAATAGAGCCGATACTAATCATTGCACAAATTCTAAAGAGAATCTACAACTATGACGCATCAGAGGCAGCAGTTGCAGCTTATGTCACCAAACTGCTATTCCAGGTAAAATCAGAGGGAAACACAAAGGGTCTGAAGGCAAGAATCGAGAGACTGTTGGCAGAATATGCAAAGAGAGGACAGCACGCATTTGCCACATTTGATGAGATCAAGGACGTAAAGCCAATCGCAGTAAAGGTCGACTGGCAGATGCTTGACGGAATCGAATCAAAGCTAGCGCATCTAATCCTTGCAATTACAGGAGTACCTAGCTCAATGGCCAACAGGGAGCAGAACCTAAATCGTGATTTGGCAACGGTTCAGGCCATACAGTTCATCAAGTTCGTAAGAAACACGTCTGAGAAGCTTATCGGAAAGACGTTTGCATTGCAGATGTTCACCCCGTTATTGGCGCATCTTGCAGGACAGAGCATGGACCAGCTTCCAGTCAGGGTAAAGGTCACAAGAGTAAAGCCAGAGAGGGACCTAAACGAGATTTGGGCAGGTGATGATCTTACCAAACAAAAGGCAGACGAAATTGATAATCCTGATAATGTTATAGACAAAGCTCCGATTCAGATAGACGTCTTTGCAGCTAGCGGACCCAATGGAATCGAAGTGACAACAAGCGAAGGCATGAAGTACATTGTTAAACCAAATTCCTAACATCCTCAGCATCGTCGAGGAGATTGATCAGAGAGCAGAAAATCGGCTAAAGCCCAAGACCAAGGTCAACCACATGAACACCCGTACCACAAAGCAGACAATGCAGATTAGCGATACCGTATCTGCTGAGCTCTCAAAGGTCGGAGAGGATATCATAAAATTATTAGACAGAAAATTCACCATTCCAGAAATCAGAGACAAGCTAAAGACTCGCGTTGGGACAATAATCGCAAGCGCAGTAAGGGAATCATATTTTCTGGGATTCAAGTTTGTCGAGAAATTCGAGCAGAGAAGCATCGAGCTAACCGATGTACATCTAAGCGAAATAAATGATGAGATTAAAAATCAGATTGACAACTTTTGGAAATCCATTAAGAATATGATCAGGGATAATAACAAAAAAGTAAAGACTGCAAAGAAGAAAAAGAAATCAAAATCCCCAGTCATTGCATCAGCTGCAGGTCCTAACGATTTGCTGTTGTTGAATCTCTTTAACAATTCATTTGCAAGGTCCGCAATATCGATGAACTTCTTTGCGCTGAATCTTGCGACAATAACCACACGCAGGGAAGTATTCAGGACGGAAATAAAGGAAGCAGGAATAACAGTCACAGGCTCAATTACGGTACCTCAAAACATATGGATATCTGAAAGGGATAATCGCGTATGTCCAATCTGTCTAAACCTTGACGGGAGAACATATGATGTGGATGATCCAAAAATGCCAAGGCCCGTCAGGGATACTCATCTTGGATGCAGATGTCGGTTGCTGCCTGTTTCTGGTGGCAAGGTCTTCAATGCCTAATCCTTCTCTTTTGGTTTTATTCTGAATTCTAATTCATGGCAATACTTCTAGATATCGATTCAATTACCCCTGGCACCAACAAGGTTGCAAATGCAATATATTTTGGGGCTGCACTGGTACAGGATCCCAATTCAAATCATTCAAAGGGCAAACCCTCAAAGTTCAGGGTTGTCATCGCATTAGCTACAAGCTCTGTCGTGGAATATACCGCTGACGACGCATCCCGATGGATTGAGCTCAACGGCGGGACCGAATTGGGGGCAAACAAGGGATACACATTTGACATTCCAATTCGCAGTACGGATAGTTTCAATCTGAGAAACAAGACCACATCTGTTGTCAACCGCTGCATCGTAGATGAAGTGAGAGAAGAGGCATAATCAAGATGGGTTCAAATCCTCAGCAAGGTGGCAGCAGCACTGGAATACCAACTGCTTGCGTCTGCGTCACCGGCGAGTACACTGGTGACGGAACGACAGACCAAGGAATAGACACCGGAGTAAGCGGTCAGGTGAAATACGTAATGGTGATTCAAAAGACCGCTTCAAGTTCGGCAGACATTCAATTTTACGAAACCACTGATACCATGGTTGATGACAATGTAAGCGGTATTGCAGTCAGGGGCGGTGCTTCCACTTTTAACAAGCAAACCCAAGTAAACACCATCATAGCAATGGGGGCTGATGGCATCTTTCATGTTGATGATAACGGCAGTGACAATGTTCCAAACAAGAATGGGGAAGTATACAACTATGTCGCATTTGTGGAGGTTTCAGCCTAATGGCTTCTCGCTATGTCCACTATGACAAAACGACGATGAAGGTGGTAGCTGTATCAAGCCCAATGCCTTCAATGTCTGCCAAGGTTCAGGGGATGAAAGTAATTGAGGATGATTCTAAAATGGTGAAAGGAATCGGTGACACCATAACAATCTAAAACGGAATTATCTCTGCGGTCACTGAAAAAGTCATCGCTACACCAATACCTACTGCTGACGAACTGGAACTCGAATCATTGAAAACGAAAATCACCAATGATACTCTGTTGACAAACGCAGAACTTCAAAAATACATCAAGCTAAGCAATGATCTCTAAACCTTTCTCCTTTTGTTTTTTATTTTATGCATAATGACAATTGTTTTTGTCATTAACCCATAATACTCCCTTTTGCATTTGCAACGAAATGGCTACAGCTAAAAAAACTGCAACTGCAAAGAAGATTGCAACAAAGAAAAAACCTGCTGCAATAAAGAAAGCGGCTCCAAAGAAGACGGCATCCAAGAAGAAGATCACTGCAAAAAAAGTGACGGCATCCAAGAAGAAGATCACTGCAAAGAAGGCAACGTCTGCCAAATCAAAGAAATAGAAACATCATCATTTCGGCAATCATAAAACAATTGTCTATTTTTCTCCTTTTTCCAAACATATCAAACAGGAGTTGATAATGTTCGCTTTCCTTAAATCTGACTTGCGATAATATAATGTCAAGGAGTGAGTCTTACTGCCAATTCCCTAGACACACAATTGTTGGCAAGAACGTTTACGTCCGCATTCTGACTCGCTCCTTAATTCCAAACACTTCTCTTTTGATTTTCCTGTAAAATTACCTCATGGTAGAATACAAGGATCACACCCTGAAACCCGACGAGGTAGCAGAGCTAAACAGACAACAGGGACTAAACCTGGACGAATCACCGGATTCGCTTTACATAATTCGTTTTTTGTGGAACAACCATCTGAACAAGGCATATCAGCCCCACCCGTTTCGGGTAATGCCTGAACTCAATGATCATCTGGTGAAGGATGCAATAGGCATGCCATACATTATCGGTCCTGATCCTAACGAGCATCTGGAAGGAGAAGACAAAGGACTTCCAAACACTGCAGAATCATTATTGAAAATACAAGCCGATTATTCCATTGGCGACATCAAGAAGGTTCTAAAATCTGAGACTGACAACTTTTACGGAATAATCAAGGTGTACCCTGGATATCATGAGTATGTTCTAAATGAGAAAGAGCCACCTTTGGTATCTCCTACATTTGACGGCAAGGTGTACCAGGGACAGGATCTTACAAAGGCCGACTTTCTAAACCTCAGCGGCGTAAACAGCGGAGGATATCCAGTTGCATTGACAAACGTCAAGGGAGTATGCAAGAACGGAATAAAGCAATGCATGTCCGAGCTATCAGTCTATGCGGCTGCCGGAAGTCTAAAGGAATCAAGAAAGAACAATGAATCCTTCTCTAGTACGATTCTAAAAAATATCAAAGGTATGAGTAACGAAGGCGACGCTACATCAAGTTTGGAAAATGTAGCTAAAGATCTTGATGCAACAAAACAAGAAGTTGTATCTCTGTCACAAAGTTTTAACGGACTAGTGACAAAGGTCGATGCTATTGCAACCAAGGTTGGAGTAGACACCAAAGGAGCAGTTCCACCAGCTCAAGCAAAGGGTCCAGAAACCCTTCAGCAAGAAAAAGTGGACATATCAAACCATCCTGATTTTCTTAAACTAAAGGGTGATTTTTCAGAAATGAAAAAACTCTCAGACAAAAGAGAGAAACAAATTTCAGAAGAACAAGCAAAGATCAGAGTAGATAAAGCCGCATCAATTGTTGAGATGATCAACAAAGGCAAGAAACTAACTGATGAAGAGAAAGAAACCCAGGTAAAACAATGGGTTGAAAAACAAGACGTGGACGGAAATCTGGAGAATCTAGATTTGATCGAAAGCACATTGAAAGTTGCAGTACCAAAATCCAACAGTGAGATTGCAGCTGCAACCGGTCCAGAAGGATTCACCATTCCGGGACTCAATGCAGACGAGGAGTATGAGCCTCCAAAGAACAGTTCAATCATGGCCAAAACCACGGGGAGACATACCTAATGGCTCCAGCTTTGGGTGACGTCATCAACACGTTTGACGTCTCAGACAAGGTTGAGATACAAATCGCAATAGGACAAAACGTCCCAGCAGGACCAGTTTACAAGTTCGGCGCAAGCGATTGGAGGGCAGTTCCAGTAGATGGCTCAATAGTATCCAAGAAAATCTACATCCTACCAGTAGGGTTAGACAACACTCTGGGAACCGTCGTAAAGACGCATGAGGCATACGGTGACGGTGCGAGATTCATGGGTAAAGCAGACGGAGCAATCGTAGTAAACACGAACTGTCGTGTATCTGAAACCGCATCACATGCGCAACAGTTGCAAGCACAGGCAGATCCAACCGCTCCTGGTGGAACATATCTTCAAGCAGAAGCAGTGAGTCTTGTAGACGCAATTACCAAGACCCTTTGCCAATACGTGGGACATCACGATGAGATACAAGCAGTCGCAGGAACGCCAACTGACGCCGTTGACGAGGATGTAGACTGCATATTCCAAGTGAAGAGGTTGCTTTAGATGAACCAACAACACTCAATTCAAACCGAACAGTTTGAAGAACAACTCAGAAATGCAGGAAAGGCATACACTGCCATCACCTACATGGATGACAAGGTCTACCTGGCAGATGGTCGTTTTGATGACCTGACCAAATCCAACGAGATGGTAAACATGGCAAATTACATTGCCGCAATGGAAAAGCCTGATACGGTGGATGATGCAAGTATCTATTCCAATAGATATTTCCAGCAATATCATGACTATGAAAAAATCTTTGATATTGTGGAGGGAACTGCAATCTCCCCAAGACAGGCAGCCGGCAAAGTCGCAGCTGCATCCGGTCCTGAATCCCTTACCAACTATGAGGACATCAGAAAGACCTCTCAGGTAATTGGAAATATCATAGGACAAAATGAGATCCTTGAGGAGCTTAACGCAATTCACATTGCGGAAAAGGTCACCGTAAAGGATCTGAATGCTGAATACATCAAAAAGACCAGTGTCAGTCCAACTGTCCAACAGGAGATTGGTGACAGACAAATTCCTGGAACCTTTAGACAGGCATTCAGCATCGGCAAGAAAGAAATCTTTGCGGATGCCACAAGCTGGGCAACTGAATCCAGAGATAAGAATTCCAAAGTGGATTTGGCAAAGGCTGCCGAGGCAGAAATTCCTCAAATGTTCTTGCGGTCAAAGCATGACAAGGTCATAGCGCTGGTCAATGCACAGTCTGGAAATTCTCTAGGAAACTGGAATGCAAAGACAGCAGACGACTTTGATGATGATGCGTCAGTCGATGTAAAAGCCGCAGAAGCTGCAATCAAGAAATATTCAGGCGAATACGTAATGCTTGCACACAGTGACACGCTCAATGCCTACTTCAAAAACATGGGCAACCGTCACGAAGGAAACTCTGCAGGAAAGGACAATTCCTTGTTGTCAGGTAGACTTCCATATAACAAGAAGGTGACATACCATGAGACAGATGACATTACGTCGGGTTCGTTTGTGCTTGCCAGAAAAGGCGCATTCATGAAATGGCTCCAAGGACACGTGGTGTCTACGTTCTTCAAAGATGTAAGAACATCAGGTGCAGCAGAACAAAAGTTCTGGTTCGACTTCAATGGATTCGACATTGCGCAAATCCTGGCATTCTACAGAGCGGTTTCGGCCCTCTCGTAGTCTCTTTTTTCCTTCTCTTTTCTTTTTGTTTCAAAAACATTCTATGGAAAACAAATCAAATGGCAGTGAAGATTCTAACGCTGCACAAAAAGAACATACAGGAAAAACATTTGAAGAACTTGCAAAGTCCAGGGACTTCAAAAAATTCATCAAGATTCAAGAGACAATCGGAGATATAGATGATCTAGACCTTGAAACTCTCACAGAAGATGGTATCCGAAAACTCACCACTGACTATCACGGATGGGTGAATGCCGGACGTCCAAAACCTCACCTCACCAAAGAGGCTCAGGGAAAAATGGAAAAGATTCTCAGCCTTACGCGGATAAAGTATCTTGGAAAGCAGTATCTTACATATTTGCTGGATGGTGCGGATGAGTCAAGCGGAATAAAATATGAAACAACATATGCAAAAATCCCACAGGGTGACGGTTCATTAATCGAAGACATGTCCACCATAATCAAAAGAGAGCCAAGATACAAGATTCCATTTGAAAAGGCGACTGCAAAGAAACTCATGGAGAGATGCAACAACGAATCTATCCGGCCAAAACTATACTTTGTACTTGGAGGAAAGACGTACACAATCAACAATCCTGAGAACTTTACCGGAAACTTTGACGAGCTGATAGTAAAGGCACAAAGAAAAGAAATCATCTAGAATCAGAAGAAGAAGAAGAAGAAGCTAATCCTTCTCTTTTTCCTTTTTCTTTACTATTCAATAATGCAATCAAAGCAACGATGGGCTGCACGTATCGCAGGCAACTGGCTGACCGGATTCCTGTCACCGCTGACGGGAATGACAATAGCGTTTACCTTGCCTATTGCTGATCAGAATATCAAAATCATACTATCTGCAATCATTGCGTCAAGCATCGTGACCGGGCTGGTCATATCAAGGGAAATGGAGAGGTGGGGAAATGCAAAAAAGTAACAGAAAGCCAACAAGACTTCAAAAGGTCTGCTATTATCTTACGTCATACATATGCGAAAGAGACGAGGCGTCGATGGTAGAGGATGCGGACTAGTTGTTAATCTCTAATCCTTCTGTTATCTGATAAAATTCCCATTCATTCAATGACAGCGATAAAAATATCAAAATCGTGGATTTTGACCATCATTGCCTTCGTGTTTGCAATCACTGCACCAATAGCAAATGATGCGTTGACAAGCTATGGGATCATCATAACTGAGGCCGAGATGAGTCATTACCTGGCATTCTTTCTGAGTGTGGCAGGACTTGGATCCGTTTCAGCAATCAGAAAACAGCTAAAGTCCAAACAAGGACTGGTGCAAGAACAGGGCTTGGAAATTCCAAAATCTGGAATCGCAAATCCTTCTGAAATCTCTGAAAAATATTCAGAACCAGTATTTGAAAAGAGGATACCTGGAATCCCAAAACTGTCTCCATCAGGCAACTGGTATAGAACCAATTTCAGAAAGGATCCGACCAAAGGAAACGTTCTGGATTACGGCCAATCATACCTATGGGTTGCAATGGATAAGGTACGCAGCTACATGACGATAAAGCTCATGGCTGAAAACGGAGCGCCAATTCAGATAGATCAATCTCATGAATTCGATGAGGATAACAACATCGGAACCGTTAGGTTGGAACTGTTTGAAAAAGATGGTAATCCGTTACCGAGGGGAAAGTATTCGATTCAGGTGAGAGGAGATGCAGGAACCAGTGATGCAACGGAAATCAAAGATGATAAATTCCATATCATCTAATCCTTCTCTTTTCTTTTTTATTTTTAACAAGAGTCATGGCCATCTTTATCGATACTGTTCATAACACCATCGAAAAAAGACGCGCAAGGGTAAAGTCTTCTGCGCAAGTCACGCTGATTTCAGATCCGCTAATCGATGAAAAGCTGGAAAGATCTGATTCGTGGATTCAGACAATCACGCAAAGATGGGACTGGGCAGAGACAGACAACGAATGGGATTCATTGCTTGAGGCAAGCGAGAGCAGGGCAGCCTCCAAGATTGACGGGATAAAAAAGGAAATCTACGACAGGCTATTTGCGGAATACAACAAGACAGTCAAGGCACTGACTGGCAAGGATTCGGATCTAAAGGAGAACACGATAGAGCCTATCTCCGTTGGAGTTAACACCACAAACGAATTGGATTCTGATGTATACACGCCTGTTCAGGATGTGTTTGAATAATTGGTAATTGAGACCACATATCTGGTGGGAAATGCCGAGCCTTTTGATGAGACCCTCCGCTATTATTTTAGCTCCAATTGGAATCCTGCTAAAACAAATTCTGTCACTCCCATCTTTCTCAGTCCTCACGGATTGAATTCGCAGGTTGCCAATCTTGATGAGGGTATCTCGGAGGCTGATATCAATTCAAAGATGGCAGATGGATTGATACTGTTTCAGAGTACTGAAAGTATTACACCTGATAATGCAAGCAATGCGTATAGGTTCATCGAGACTGTCGTTAAGGTGATCATGTATGGCCGTTCAAAGTATGAGCTGTTCCTGTTCATAGAACACATCAACGATATCATCCAGGACAACATGCCAAAGACGTCATTTAGAATCAAAAAATCAGATGGTATTCAGGATTCGGCAATTTCCAGCTTTAAGCAAAGAAAGGGAATAAAATTTTCTGAACCGCTGATACAGGACAAGGATGGGCATGTGTTTGTTTCAACTGGTAACTTGTCCTGCAGACACATCAAGACAAAGATATCCTAATCCTTCTCTTTTAGGAAATTATCCGAATTGTTCTTGTGTCCAAAAATAAATCTAAAAAAACTACTACCATCATTACTAAACCAGATAACCAATGCCCAGAATGCAAGTTCTCAGGAAACGAGAAATTCAGAAAAGGCTTTGCTGCAGAAAAGCACTCTGTAGTCAAGGAAGACAAAATTATCCAAATTCAGATTAAACGATGTCCAGTATGCGGACATCAGGAAAGGAGTGAATAGTAATCATGGTCACTGCTTTTGTCAACATAACCCATGCCGATTTGGTAAAGGAGGCTCAATCATCCGTAGAGGGCGATATCCTTACAGACGCAGCAAAGTTTGGCAATCCTGGCGCAAGCCAGACTTTTCTGGCATTGGGTCCTGACGGTGCAAGACTCGTATCTACTGCAGAGCATAAAAAAAAGCCAAGAAGAAAGGCCGGAAAGAAAAATAGAAACGGTCAGCAGACGATCGCCAAAAAATACTCTGCGCAGATTGTATTCAAGGCATCAGATAACAACGTCCCATTGCAGAAATGGTGTACGAATGAATCCTTGAAGACTGACGTTGACACTCCTGCAGCATCACGGGTGTTTGCACAGAGCTACATGGTGGGGGCTAACGAAACCTTTGAGATTCTAAAGGGGTGTCTTCCTAAAAAGACCAGCAAGAAAGTCACCAAGGACGGTGTCATGTATACCGTAGATCTTTTGGTAAAGGAAAGAGTGCAGACGACATCTGCTGATGGCGGACTCACGACTCCTGTCTGGGCAAATCCTGATACTGCAGCACCATGGCTTGCAGATGACGGCGGCCTGAATCATTTCACGCATGACGGTAACAACTACGCAATAGAGGGAATCACCATAGATATCGAACACCTGTATGCTGAGAGCAATCCCACCGAATTACAGCTTCTAATGTTTGCCAACGAATCAATTCGAAACATATCAGGTACAGTTGACGTGATAAAGTCCAGTTCAGTTTTATCCACTGCTGCGTGGGGTGACGCAAAGAAGGCTATGAGTATCGTGCTAAAGGCCGCAACTCTTACTGATTCGTTTACCAACGTAGAGTTTGAAAATCCAAAGGGATTGGACTTTGATCCTGACAATTCAAGCGCTTTCATAGAGTCATTTAATTTCTCAGCTGATACGATTTCAGCTGCATGAGTCGTAAACTAGAGATCCAATCTGAGAAAATCCTTTAAGTCAGTTTAACATACAGAATACATCTTGCAGTTTATTGAGCATACATCGGGATTTGAGTCAAAAGTTGTTAGTAAAACTGTTGATCTTTCCCTTCCTCGAGGCATATCTTTAAAAACTAAACATATTCCATTATGAGAAGAATGCAAAAAACATTCCAAATTTTACTAAACAGCTATGATCGCTCAAATGTTGAAGCGACTGCTCTTGCAATAAAGAAGCTGGCAAAAAAACTTGGGGTCTCAGCAGATGAAACCACTGTTGACCCTGCAGACCTTCCCAAATTCTGGGGATGTGACAAAAAAGATGTACGTTCAGCATCCCTTCTTGTACAATGTACAATTGAACAATTGGAGGAATTGGTAAGTATAAAATCTCCGATAGGGGTTCAAATTGAAACATTATCTCGTAAAATTGCCTAGGTATAATGACCAAGAAGAAAAAGGCTGGTCCAAACAAGGAATCTGTATGCAAAAAAGAAATTGAAAAGGCGATAAAATACGTTGACAAACTGAAGCGGCCAAAGGATTTTTTCACGGTGGCACATTATGATTTACCAAAATCAACCACCATTCTGATGAAACATCAGACAAACGGGATCACACAGATGTTGAAACATAATAAGATGTGTCGTAACATAATAGAACGTAATGAGGGACTCGTCAGAAAAGAGCTTGGTGATGCGGATTTGGCGACATTCAACAGTTTTGCAAAGGCACTGTCATGCTCGATAAAGGTAATCAGTAACCTGAAAAAACACGGCTGCGGCATATGCACGAAAGTCACAATGACTGTTGGGACTCTTGAGGAGGTCAATACAGATGGTAAAAGTGACATTTACGGACTCCCAATGAATGTCTGTACGAGAATCTCTGAATATGCGGAAGTGGATGCGATACTGATTGAGGATGAAAACATGAAATTCCTAAATCACCTGTTGGAAGGCAGTAAGGAAGTCAAAATAGGAAGGCCGTTCTCTAGAACACTTAAGAATTTTGGAAAGCTAAAACTACGATTGATTCATGTTCTTTGAAATAGTTCTCTAGTGCAATCGTTTCAAAACATCTTCATTGTCAGAAGAAAATCAAACTAAAAAATACCGTGGCATAGACGTTGCAGGTCTGAAATATTTTGTAAATGATGAATCATGGGCAATCAATCCTAGCGGACATTTGCCAAAATATTCTGAAGAAATACAAAAAATTACCGGAGAGTTTGCAGAAAAAGCAAAGACTGCACAATCTGGAAAAATCACAACTGGTGAACTGGTAACACAAGCTAAAGAAGTAAACAAGAAAATTCTAAAAGTCGCCTTGATTCAAAAAGATGATTCGCATCCTGATGGATTTGACTTTGACAGCGTAGTGGAAAAATATGGCTGGAAAGTAATCGATGGTATGGTCGTGGATCTGAAAATTTTTTTAGTGGATTATGGCGGGAAGGAAGAGTACCTGCTCTTGAAGCAGCGATACATAGAGGCCAACCAAAGTGGCTTGTATGGAATAGAGGGCTAAGTGAAATCTACGAATCATTTGCAATGTACACCCACATAGGTTCCAATCTGTTTGAGATTCACAAGCTTGTGACTTGCAGAGACATGACAAGAGAAGACTTGATTGATTATGGAATTTGCTTTAGGATTATGAATCAGAGATGAAATCTGCAAAATGGAAAAATGACGGCCTGAACAAAGCCAAGAAGAAATTGGATTTAAAAAAATACAAAAAAGAAATTATTCAAAAATCACTTGAAAAAATTGGAGAACTATTGCGTGATCTTCTAGAAGAGAGATCTCCAAAAAAATCAGGCAAGTTTGCAAGTGAGTGGTACGTGTCAAGCATTCAAGATAACAAGGTAATAGTATCAAATCCTGACGGTGAGAAATTCACAATGCTTGAATTCACTGGACGAAGACCCTCTAAGATAGAAGCAGCAGCAGGTGGTGTATTACATTTTGAAATAGGCGGCGAGGATATTTTTGTCAGTTTTGTTTTTCACAGCGGTTTTCAAGCTAGTCCTTTTGCCAGAAAAAGTCTGGATGATATGAAGGGTGAAGCCAAGAAAATAATAATTGATGTGATTAGAGAAGTCATTCCTTTTGTAAAATGATAATTGAATTTCCAATGTTCAGTTAATTTCATAAATGGATCTATTAATAAACAAGAAACCGCTCCTTTTTGTACTTGTCAGAAAACAATGCTGAATCAGAAAAGAAAGGAAGTTCTAGACACATTAATGACAATCATCAATTTACAATATCTTTGATAATCATTGTACCTTTTGTATCATACATCGGGTTATTTCACGCATTTGGTTTGGGGTCTGAGGCTAAAGAAATTATGGCTACTCTTGGTGCATTTGTAGGTACTATAGTTGGATTTTATTTTGGACAAAGACCTGTACAAAATCTAGCAAGACAGGTATCTGAGGCTGTAAGCAAAAATGAAACCGGAAAGAAAGCAGTGTTTGATGCTCAAGATAGGATAGAATCCGATGGCGAATATATTGATGAACTAAATAAAAAACTGGACGCTCAGACAAAGATCATCAATAAGTTATTAAGTAAAAATACCGAAGAGTGAGATGTTATAACCATGGAAGACGTAACTAAAAACATGAAGAAGTCTGTGAAAAGCAAGGAATTGCAGGATCTCTTGGATGAACTTGACAAACTTCAGATATCCATTGATGACATGGCACTTAAGAGAAAAACCGGTGTCAAGAATGTCAAAAAACAGATTGGTGAATTCCTGACTACCTAGAATCCAAGAACATTGCAAGCTGGTACTATTCAGGACAGTATGAGCAGATTGAGGATTATGTGAGAAGGGAGACTGTGAATTTTGTTGAGAATTACTCTGTATTGATGAAGGAGATTCCAAGTCTTAAGAAAAATTTAGTGTGTGTTGTCTAGTCTTCATAGATGACCATTACAATACTGTAGGGTGGGTCTTAGAATCGTATGTTGTCATGTTGCAAATTCCTTTAGTTTGACAAGAAAATTTCTACACATGCATCCAATAATCTGAATATTTTCATTAACGATTATCATAACGCCTATGCATTCACCATATTCACATTTTCCACTGCAACTGATCTCCCCAAATTCATTCAGTTTGATGCCGCACGGATTCTTTGTCTTGCCTGGAACTTTTCCAGGTGGGTCTTGACGTATGTCTCCAGGCAGACATATCTGAACAGTCTTTTTCCATACGGGAAATGACGTGCAATAGTTTGGCAGGTCTGATTCAGGATCACTTCGATCTGACGGAACTATGATTCTGTCTCCCAGATTCAAAAAATCTGGCATTTTGAAGCTTGCTGCCAGTGGTATTTCTGACAGGAATGGAAATTTTGATTGTAATGTCTTCATATCAACACCGTCGGGCATTTTCAGTCTCTCCATTTTACTAACTGAGTTTTCCCACTCCTTTTCGGAACATGTCAAAATTGCGGTCAAACTATTCTGATTCAGTTTCTTGAACTCAGCCATTGGTATTGTAATCATGCCGACATGGCTTTTCTTATCTGGTTTTGAATCGTCAATCATTGTTGGTTAGGGTAACGTAAATTGATATAAAAATATGATCGTGGCAAATTCAAGGGATGTTCTGAGTGTATCTGAAAGCATGGTGAGTCCAAAAACATTGCAAGCTGGTACTATTCTGGACAGTTTGATAAGATTGAGGATTACGTAGAAAGGGAGACTGAAAATTTTGTTAAGAATTATACTGTGTTGATGAAGGAAATTCCAAGTCTTAGAAAGAATTTGGTGTCTGTTGTTTAGTCTTCATAAATGACTAATACTATGCTGTCATCTCCACCAAATTTAATATCTAAGATATTGTGAGATTCTCCGAACTTTTCTACTCTTTTTTGTAATTCACCGTCAACAAAACAATTATCTTTTTTCCATTCCTCATCTACACCTTTTCTACTATTTCCTAAAATGTAGGCAATTTTTTTACCCATGTTTGTATTCTCAAGATCCGATAGATTAACTTTCTGTAATCCTTCTCTTTTCTCTTTTCTCGGAACTTGATTTGTGTCCAGTGATCTAAAAGCTGATCTAGAAGTTAGTATTGATGCCGATAAATTTGACAAGGGGTCTGATAAAATTCAGAAAGGATTCGATGAGATAGACAAATCAGCCTCAAAATCAATGGGTGGTGTAGAAGATTCTCTTAGTGGCGTAGGGCAAGAGGCTGAAAGGACGGGTGATAAGGTCAGACAAGCTGGTGAAAAGGGTTCTCAAGGAATGGAAAAATTTGAACAGTCAACTGACAAGGCAAAAGGTGGAGTCAGTAGTCTATCCTTTGAATTGTTTGGATTGGCTGATGGATTTTCTAGCGTGAACGAGCAGATGCTGGCCTTCGCTGAGAAAAGTGTCACAATAGAAAGGAATACCCTCAGTCTGCAAAAAACCCAAATCGATAATCAACGTCAAATAGAAGATTTTATCATTTCTTTAAATTCTGGTGAATTTTCATCTTTAGAATACGCAAGGGCCATTGAAGACATAACGCTGGCAGAAAAAGATGCAGCCATTGAGACTAGGGAGCTTTCGACTGAAATTTCTGCAATTTCTGGAGAGTACGTTGGTTTCGCAATATCCTTGAGTCAGACTGTCGCATTTTCAATTCTTACTGTAAATTCACTATTGAACAAAAATCAAAAACTTTGGCTTGCAGATCAAAAAGCCATGCTTGCAACCCGAGCACAAACCATTTTACTGAGTAAAACCTTCAAGACCTTAATTTTTGATATAAACGGATTCTCAGCTGCATTGGTTAGGGGAAACGGTTCTCTTGCATTGCTAAAGTCTGGTGTCCGAGCATTCTTTACAAGTTTGGGCCCAATCGGGATTGCAATTATTGGTGTGTCTGTGGCCATGGAATTATGGAATTCCAACATAGGAAATGTCCAACAGCATTTTGAGGAGTTATGGAAAACCATCGAAAACTTTTTCCCTATTCTCAAAACTTTGGGCTTGCTAGTAGAAAACTTGTTTCCACAAGAAGCACATGCTGACGTTCAGGAATACAGCACATCAATAGAAGAACTAACTTCTCAATTCGAAGCAGGTGAAATTTCAGCAGAAGAATTTGCATTGGCATTGGAAGGAATCAAAACAACAACTGACGAGTCAACTGATTCTATTGGAATGTATGGCAATGCTTTGGGACATGCAAATGACAGAACAGGGGAATTAAATGATTCAACGACATCATTGGGAAAAACCATGGTGGGTGTTCCGGACTGGTATGGTAAGGCAACAGCAAGTGTCAGGGAATTCAAAAAAGAAGTTTCTGAATCTGAGCAGGCTAATCTTAATTGGATAAAAACGATGGAGGAGGCATCACGAAAGCGTTTTTTAGGTAACGAAATCCTTGGTGGGATCACTCCTATAATCGATCCTGTTACTGGTGAAATAACATCTGGTCAAAATGGAATTTTTGATAAAGATGGAAATAGAATATCTTCATCTCCAAGTTTTTCAGGTGGATTAAGTGTGGGAATCAAAGGAACTGGAACCCACAAGTTCACACAAGATCCTAGCAGATTGGGCACAAAGTCAGGTTCTGCAACGAACAGGGCAGGCGGACATTCCCCTTTAAGACAGGATCGTCTGGGAGGTCAAATCAACGGTTTTCTCACGTTTCAGGCACCCCAAAGGTTCGGCTCGTTTTCTGATGCTGCAGTGGGATTCATCAACAGCAAGATCAGACCAAACAATCTCAATCATGCAGGAGATGGAAAGGTATTCGGTGCGAATCTCAAGGGACTATTTACCAATACCGTGGCAGAAGCCGATTCACTGGCAGCCTCATTCTCACAATTAATTGGCGTAGATCCAACCGTTGCAAACTTTACAAATGCTCATCAACTACT
Organism: Candidatus Nitrosopumilus sp.; assembly: GCA_029263475.1. Lineage (GTDB taxonomy): Archaea > Thermoproteota > Nitrososphaeria > Nitrososphaerales > Nitrosopumilaceae > Nitrosopumilus. The sequence goes on along the minus strand of JAJCXK010000048.1, from coordinate 22,804 downwards.
AAAACAGCAGAATCAGTTCATACAACAAAACATCAGTTCCACCGGACTCTCAGAGGATGCGGTAAGAAACCTTCTGAGTCTTGGACAGCAAAAGACTCTTGCAGACATTGCACGATATAACACGAGAACCGAAAAGGAGCTGTTAATTTCTACAACCGTCTGATATGGCACTTGCAACTATACCCACAGGATATGATCCTACTCCACTGGCCCCAAAGATAGAGATTCTAGACGAGAATGATGTGATACAGTACACGTACGAATCAGACGCGATAAACGCGGGAGGAAACGGAACGCAGGACTTTGATCTAGAGTTGTGGAACCTTCACAGGGCAGTAAACACCGACCATGGAAACGCCGTAATCGTAATCGATGATCCAGACAAGGACCTGCTTGATCTCACTGATGCGAGAAGGGATTCCAAGATTTTACCCATGTGGAAGTTTCGGATGTATCTTGGAAAGGATCACACCAACGTCAGCGAGTGGTTTCGGGGATTCATCCTTGGGAATAATCCTGACTTTCCAAATCCCGTTGAGACAAAGCACCGATTATTCGCAGTAGGCGAGGGAGTAAAGACTGCATACTACAAGACGGTAATGCGCTATTTTCAAAAGAAGAATTCCGATGACACGCTGGACATGACAGACGATACGGCAAAGATATCTGAGATATACAAGAGACTGATACAAAACACCGACCATCATCCTGCCGTCGTGGCCCCGTTGGGATTCACCGTAAACGGAGTACGGGACATCAACGTCAAGGTTCCCGACTTTCAGAAGAACTTTGAGAGCATAGGTGCGGCATGTAACGAGCTTGCATCGATGGGCGGTGCGTATTACGGAATTGACCTTGGTGACGCATACCTGAGAAGGAGAGACGGCGTTGATTCGGGGTTTCTTGTAACCAACATGGATTACGATTCTATACTAAAGGACAACTGGGACCAGGACAAGGTGGCATATCTGCACCCGACACCACGCGGATGGAACAATAATTTTTCTGACTTTGGAATCTCACTATTTCACGGACTCAACACGCAAAAGGCAATCAAGGACAAGGAGCAGACCGTAGGCGGCGCATCCCTGGACCTTTCGGCATCATACCACTCATTTGAGATAATCCCAAGCAAGGACAACGTGCTGAAGATCGCGCCGTTTCTGGCAAAGGTCGGTGGTACGATAACTGACAGTAGTCTTACAATCAAGCTGATGGGCGACGATGGAGCAGGAAAGCCAAATCATAACGATGTAAGACTCACCAGAATCATCAAGGGGGCACAGCTGCAAGACGAGCTAGCAGTAGGAAAATACTTTGAGATACTCTTCAACAAGTTTTCAATTATTCCGGGAACAAAGATTCATTGCGTGTTAGACAAGTTCGCAGACGCGGTCAACTATCCGACTCTGGGTTACAAGCCATTGGCCGGAACGTATCATACGTCAGCTGATGGCATAACCTGGACTGCTCAATCAGATGATGTGAGATTCAAGGAATTTGCAGCAAAGACGACACACGTTCTATGCGAGAATACCGTAGCATCAAAGAAATTCCCTGGAATGTCAAGGCAGATGAACGTCCCCATGGGAAACTTTGCAAGCACTGATCTTGCACTGGTAAGACTTGCAGGCATTGCCATATCTAGGGGAAAGCAGAGAAGACAGTATCCTTCGTTTAAGGTTTCAGCTCCTACTACTCCATTCGGACTTGCACAGACGTTTAGATTCATCGACAAAAGAACGGGGATAGAATTCTCGCCAAACCTGATTGCATATGACCTTGGAGGTTCCGCATATGATCCGCAATCAAATCTGGGTGCAAACGAGATAGAGTTGACAGTAGAAGAGTGGGGATATTGAAGACATGTCATCCTTTGATTCAAACGATGACCTCTCACGGTCTGACCTTACACTTGAAATGATTGCAAGGCTGCAGTCAGCAAGCATACAGCAAAACCAGCCAATCGAGGATGATCTGACACCTGACTATCTGACTGTCTCACCACTTGAGGACATTCATGACGTTTCAGTTACTGCAGGTTCCGCAGACGTGGACAAGGAAGATACAGACGATCACATCGATGAGATTCCATACATGCGAAGGGTTGCTGAGAGTCCGTATCCGTATGATCTGATTCATACTACGGTGGGTCCGGGCTTTGGTTTTCCAGATTCGGGAAAGAAGCATGCCGGAGGAATCACATGCGCAGGTGACACTTACATCAAGATTGATCATGATCCCAACGGAAAAACGGACATGGGTGATGGTTCCTTTGGAGTCGCATTCTGGATAAGAAACCCTGGGATTCAGTCGTATGGAATACTTTGCAAGAAGAGCGTATCTGCATTGGCAAACATCGGCCTTGATATCAGAATCAGTGCGAGTCAAACAATCACGGTGACAAAGTCCGGCACGTCTGGCTTTGTAAACATAGCTGGCTTTGAGTCGCTGTTTGGAGTTGATCTGGATGACGGAGATTGGCATTCAGTAATGATCAATTTCGAACCGACGAACATGGAGATTTTCTTTGATAACATATCCGTAGCAGATGTCCCGCATGCTGATGTCGGAAACATCAACAACACAAGGGCCACCTACGTGTGTGCAAGGGACAACGGGAGTACGATATTCAACAAGCTTGCAGGCGATATTGCATGGCTTGTCTGGAAGAAGACTGAGATATTTGATGCGACACAAAGGACAGACTTTCATTCAAACGGACTGCTGGACCTGAGAACCACAAAGGATGTCGAGGTAATCACGATTCCGGGAATGATAAATGATAACCCGTCACCAAACGCATCGCCTAGCATGTGCTCTGCTGGCACATGATGGAACCTCCATTGACTCATAATGCTTCTCTCATAATGTTTCTGACAAATCAATCCGAATGAAACTGTCTCCATCTGATGAACTAGAATTTGAAAGACTGTTCATACAAAAGCATGGCGTACCTCCATTGCATGCATCGTTAAAATTCTCATCATGGAACGTGTCTGTCTGGAACGATGATGACATATCCAGTATAGTGGCCAAGCCTCGCCACGTCGCAATGGATCTTGACTGTCTGTGGAGCGAAATAAAAAACACCGAGAGAAACACCGTCGTAAAGCCCGTACTTTCTGAAATCAATTCCTCCGTAATGCGAAAACCGATAATCTATGATCCTTACACTTTGAATATTCTTACAAACCTTGGAATGAAAAACATGGGACAGCTTGCAACGGCTGAATCCACAAAGACCAACACGCATTGCTATGCCTGTGATGATAACACCGCTGAGAATGTGGGGGACACAACTCTTGGAAACCAGCTTGTAGCAAAACCATTCAATCCTGATGGAGACCGGGCAACAGAAGATCAGCAGGAAAGGTACGCCATGGCGTTTTTCAGGCCCGACTTTGCATCTGATGTGATACTAAGGGAGGCCGGAATCGGGACCGGCACCACGCCACCAACTGATATTCTTACCGCACATGTGACCTTTGGAGACAAGCCATTGGGAACAGGCCAGACCATGACCGTACAGATTGCAGTGACTCACAAAAACGGCACACAGTGATATATGATGGAACAATTACTGATTAACAATAATTTTTGGGACAAAGTAGACAAGGGCGGTTGTTGTTGGATTTGGACAGCAGGTGTTAGAGGAGGCTATGGCGGATTCAAAGTCAATCGAAAATTAGTCGATGCCCATAGATATGCTTTTGAATTAACCAAGGGAAAAATTCCAGAAGGATTGCAAATAGATCATCTTTGCAGAAATCATTCTTGTGTCAATCCTGAGCATCTTGAAGCTGTAACTCAAAGAGAGAACGTATTGCGAGGCTACGGTGTATGTGCTAACAATTCGAGAAAGACTCATTGTAAACGAGGACATGAATTAATTGGAAATAACTTAGGCCATGAAAAATACTCCACAAAGCGCAGATGTAAAACATGCGACAGGAATAACGCTAAAATTCGTCAAAGGAAATATCGTGAACGTCTTAGATTTGGAGGAATGTCCTAATCATGACGGTACAAGACGGAACAGACGTATTTGCTAGTACAAAGGCAATTTCCTCTGAGAGACTAAACACCACGGTACTGTTTCACGGAACTGTCCTACCTACAAATCCTACAAACGAGATTCCTACTAATGGAAAGTTTCTTCTAACGCAAAAGGATGGAAACAACGCACCTGGCTTTTACATTAACACCGGAACCGTTGCAGCTCCAACATGGGCATTTCAGGCTCAGCCCGTAATCCTGACATCTGCTGAAAGAACGGCACTTACTGGCTGGGCTGCAAACGTGCCTATCTTTGATTCTACATTGAAAAAATGGTATTGGAATTCACACGGTTCAGCTCCATCATCGATAACGTGGTCTGTCGTTACCGGGGAGACTTTCCTAAAGGCTCACAAGGCATCATCGACTGCCAGGGCAACTACCACCACAAGAGCAGATGATCCCAATCTTTCGGTAATCGCAGTTGCAGGAAAGTTCTATCACTTTAAGCTGATCATCATATACGGTGGATCAAACGCAGGAGATCTATCCTTTGAGTTTACACGTCCTGCAGGAACCGTAATGGACTGGCATGGAAGGGAAGGGATAAACGATTTTACCGGAACAGAAACGTCAGTTACGACACTGAACACCAACGCAGGACAGACTCACATGGCAGAATTTGAGGGAGTATTGCACAGCGTATCATCTGATGGTGCATTTGCATTGAAATGGGCGCGGGCCGTCTCTGATGCTACTGCTACAAGCGTATTGCTAGGGTCCATATTGATACTACATGAGATTGGATAGTTGATCTATCTTTCACACTTTCCATCCACAGATTCATAAACTCATTTTTTGTTCGTCCATCATGCCTTGTCGTGGAATCTGCCATCAATACAAGGCGACAAAGACAGGAAAGGCAAATTTAAGATACTGTATTGGGCAGAAGAGATGCTCTGTATGTGACATATTTACTCATTGGGAAGGCTCGCGCTGTCCGTGCTGCAGTGGACTGCTGAGAACAAAGCCCAAGGGTACTGCTACACGACAAAACCTGATGATCGTTAATAAAATAAAGAGAATGTGAACATGAAGTACAGACTCACCTGCTCAAAATGCGAACTGGATCAGACACACGAAACGGACTCTATGGAATGTCTGGATTATTTCTGGAGGAACTGGAATCGAATGTATGGGGATAACATGAAGTGCGTTCATGAGTATGGGTTTGAGGAGTTGGGTGGATGGTTATTGCAAATTAAGATTTGATCAAATTATGCATTTTTTTCTAGGATCTTTAGTTCATCCTCGGCAAACTTTAATTTGTCTTTTGCCAATCGAAAGTTAGGATTCCTCTCCAATGCCGTTTTGAAACCCATTATGGCCTCTTCATACCTTCCCCTCCTGAATGATGTGACACCGTAGTCATGCCACATAAAGGCATTATCGTCCTGATAGGCTTCTCTTGCCCTGTCATGACTTTCAGCAGATCTTTCATGCTCTCCGAGTTCCAGCAATATTGAACCTCTATGCGTCCACGAGATATCATCATCCGGATCAATCTCCAATGCCCTGTCAAGACTTTCGATAGCCCTTTCGGATTCTCCGAGTAAACGTAAGGCGATGCCCTTGCCCTTCCATGCATCGGTATCCTCAGGTTCAATCTCCAATGCCCTGTCGAATCTCTTTACTGCCTCTTCGTAGTCTTCAATGGCAATGCATGTATGACCCCAATTAGACAATGCCTGATAATTCTCCGAATTGGCTTCTACTCTTTTCGCATACCCTGAAATCTTTTCTTCGAAAAGTTTTCTATTCACACATGAAGTCTTTTCTTTACTCTTTCGATCATCGCTAATCCTCACAAATCTTTTTCCTGGTGACACTCTGAACTGGTTCATTATCTGTATTTTTTAAAACCTGTGGAATCGTGACATTCTAATCCCGAATATTTTCTTTTTTCTAAGTTTAAGTCACAGAAAAGCCAAAAAATAATCAGACCTTTTTGAGAGAATTATGATAACGCCGCAGGCGTTTGTGTATATGTATGATTTTGAAAATAGAAAAAAATGGGAGTTAATCCCCTGGTTTGGATTTGATTTCTTTGTACTGTGCAAATCCTTTTCTTATCGCATCCTTGTAGAGTCCACCCATTCCAAACGAGCCAACAAGAATCATGATGAAATTCATCTCAACATCAGTAACCTCGTAAAGGTCAAAGGTTGACAGTCCCAAAGAACCTACAACTACCAGAAATGTAATCACTGGGAAAACCTTTGAGAGTTTCAAAGCAGTCGCCTCACTTCATCAATCTTTTCTAGTATGTCTCGGAATTCTCTGACCTGTGAGATAATCCATTCAGTATCTTCGTGCTCAAGAACTTGTCGCATTAATTCATCATTTCTTTGATACCATGCTTTGGATTCATCATCAGTCATCGTATCCAAGGAAAGTTCATTCAGTAACGATTTCCATTCCTGTGCAAGAACCTCTTTTGTCTTATCACCGATATGATGATGGGGGGTTACCCCTACTGAAATTGCCTCAGCATCTCTTCGATGCTGGCTTTTTTCAAGGTCTGCAACTCTTTTTTCAAGATTTGTCATTGCGATTTTATCGGATTTTCTGGTAATTATGCAACGGTATGGGTTATTTCTTTAGATGCTCGTCAAGTCTTCCAATCATGGTCTTAACCTCGTCCCTTAGTTCCTGGCTTGCCTTGCATTGGTCATCAGCCTTTTTCATGTAGATTTTTTGGTTTGCTTCCAGTGTCGATATTCTGTTAGAGTGATTCACAAACTTGTGAAGCAGAAATCCCAACGGTGCAACAAAGAACATCTGCCACCAGTTTGATAGATCCTCAAAACTCATTTTCTTTTTTTACTCCTAAGATTGTATTGTGCCAGTCTCCATTCCTTCTGTCTCTGCATTGCTCCGAGATTGTCATTTGATTGCCCTCGGGGCTTGTCAAAATCCCTTGGGATTGTCTCTGGTTGATTTTTTTGCTGCTCTGCTCTGGTTCTGTTTTTTACGTGAATCTGGTTGAACATCTGTCTCTGATGACCCTTTTGCCACATGACAAACCATGATTCAAGCAAAGCATCTTCAATGGCTCCGTCTAGGAAACTGCAAACCTGCTCCTTGGTGTACCTGTCAGACCACGAAAGAATCTGCTTGAATGATTCGTGAGTCAATCTAATCAGGCATCCCTCTCATAAATCGTATAGGCATAATCGATAGTGGCGTTGAAGTTGCCTGCAAAGTTTCCATCGTATGCTATGGTCTCGCCTGCAACCAACGTCTCGCCCTGCAAGTCATTGTATGCAAGGTTGAATTCTGGGTAAGAGCCATCAGACCAAATCTTTCGGGCATTGACTGAAAATCCTACCTGCCTGAATCCACCAGTGGTCGAAGTGGTGGGGTAGTCATTGGGATTTCCAGTATCAATTTTCCAAACCTTGATTCGCTGACCTCTGATTAGCAATCTCACTTCCGTTGCAGAGCCCTGAACCTTTACCCTTGTCTGAAACACCTTGACTATAGCTATCTTTCCGACAGGGCAGGTGTAGACTGTCGCCACTATTCCGGATCCTCCGTCTGCTGAATTCTTGAGTCCCTCATCTGTCGCCTCCGTCCAAAATACCGGGTCAATCGCGTTTACTGCGTTTTTTACCTCAGTTGTCTGAAGGGTTCCAAGTTCTACGGCAGATATGATTCCGTCACCGTCTAGGTCAAGTGCGTTGACTGCATTTTTTATCAATACGCTTTCTGCATTTCCCAATTCAATTTTTGATATGATTCCGTTTGAATCAGTATCAAGTAACGCCAATGCGGTCTTTACCTCCTCGTTTTGAACCCTTGTCTGCTCAATTTTTGAGATTATGCCGTCACCATTGGTGTCCAATGCCTGAATTTCGCCAATCATGGAATCGATGTTTGTCTTTATCGCATCAAGTTTGGATTGCAATGCGGATACTGCCGCAGTGGTCAAAACCTGTTGTGCATTTTGAAGTTCAATTTTCGATATGATTCCGTTTGAATCAGTATCAAGCAATGCCAATGCGGTCTTTACCTCTTCGGTCTTGGCGTTGGCCGCTTCCAGTTCTGATATGATTCCGTCCCCATTGGTGTCAAGTGCGGTAATCTGTGCAATCATTGAAGCCGTGTTGGTGTTGATGTTGCCAAGTGTTGCATTTCCATTGGCACCATTGCTTATCACGCTCTCTATCTTTGAAATTGTGCTCCTGTCTTTTGGCTTTGATGCCGATGTAATCGGTGCGTTGACTTCTGAGATATGAAACATCATCTGAGCGGTAAGGGGCGAATAATTCGTGATTGTCGAGATCACGTATACCTTGATGGAATTCCCCCTTTCCAGTTTGTTTTGTGTTATCGGTACGTTGAACAACTCGTAAAATGAGAAAAAGTTCTCAGCAGTTTTGTTTTCAAATACCACTATGTCGTTTATTTCGATGATGACATGTGAGAAAAGTTCGAATTGAGCCTCAGTGGGAACTATGGTTATCTGGTTTACGAATATGTCCTGGTCAATGGGATTCTTAAGCTCAAAGTCCGGCTCTGATGGCTTTGTTGTCTGCGGAAAGTCGGTTCTGATATTCGCTGGGATGATGTCTGAGAACGTCAATTTTTTTCTAGACGAGATTATCCCTGATTGCCGTGTATCTCAAATGCTGTTTGCTTGATGCAGAGCCGTCTTTAATTTTTAATTTCAGGGATTCAAACTCTGTTTGCATTGCAGTTGCATTTGGCTTTGGCTTTGGCAAATCAAAATGAATCTCATAGCCGCCATTGACTTTCAAGTCGATGTGATATGGCTCCTTTCCTTGGGTGTGAATTGCCTTTAGTTTGATTTTCAGTTCCGCTTTGTCTGAAACTGTTATTTTTTCCATCATGACTATGCCAACACTCCAAAGTCAGTTATGATGATACAACTTCCCTTGTACAAAATCACGCTTCCTGCATCGCTTACGTTTTGCGACCATTTCAGACCGAAAAGTCCCTGATTTGTATTGACATCTATCAGACCGCAGGGGTTGGCCTGCATGCGAGTTGCAGTAATGCCGTCATAGGAATGAACGTCATTATAGATTTTTCTCTGCAATCCGTTTCCCATACCTTGGCTGACTTGCCAGTTCAGGTCACCGCCCGAAGGCGTATTCCATGCTATTTTCAGGTCTGGCGTTGGCTCTGCCTTGTAGTCCAAAAACGCCTCAAAATAATATCTGTGATTTCCCTTTAGCGTTGTTTGCAAGTCCGCATCAAGTGACAGTATCGCATCGTTTGCTATGGTTTCATTAGATGTCTTGATTAGAGTAATTACCTTTTCGCTTTCACCATCAATGACGATGTTTCCCTCTATGCCATTGCCTTTCATTATGATCTTCTTGCTCCCATGTACACAAAGACAGTCATTGCAACGGAGGTCAGGCCGTCGTCGTTTCGGATGTAGAAATCAACTGATTCGCCTGCCTTTAGGAGTTCACCCTCGTCAGGCAATGGCAAGTTGGCTTTGCTGATGTCCGTAAACGTACTAGCGGATTCCTCATCAAGATACGTGACATCGTTTATCTGAATCTCCAATCTTCCGTTTGTCTTGAAATCCCCATTTGGTACAAGGCCTACTGCAAAGATTCGAACGTCCCTGTCAGTAAAGGGATTCTCGATTCTGATGCTTGGCGTATCGGGCTTTACACTTGATGATGTAGTGGCCCTTCTCAGAAATGGCTTGCCGTACTCGTATGGCTTTGTTACGACTTCGACTTTGAGAATGCTTTTCTTCAGAGACGTATCGAACTTCTCTGCAACCTTTGAAATGATTTCAGTAATTTCCATGATCATAAACACATCCTAAAAGTTGGTGATGCTCCCAGAATCAAATAACTTGGATGCCTTGTCTGCCTCTGCCTTTAGTCTGTCAGCCCTTGATGTCTTTGTGGAATCAGTGGTGTTTCCCTGCTGTCCCGAACCTGTATTGGTTCCAAGGTCAAAGTTCTTGAGGTTTCCACGCAAATCATTTCTGATGGATGCGGCCTTTGATGCCGATACTCCGAGTTTGTCGATGATGAATGAGAGTGTGGAATTTGCAGTGATTGGAGTCTCCCTTACGGTGCCGCCAATGAAACCACTGCCGCCGCCCTGAAACGTGTTTGTCTTGATGGATGTCTGAACCTGTTGAGGTGTTTCACGTATCGGCTTTGGTGGAGACGTTATGACGTTCTTGATGAAACTTGTTAGCGATGGTGCCTGTCTTGTAGGTGCCGGGGTAGGAATTCTAATCGGTGCCGGGGTAGGAATTCTAATCGGTGCTGGCAAAGGAGTAGGAATTCTTACCGGGCCTTGTACCGGTGGAAGGCTCTGAATCGTTTCAATCTCGTCAGGTATTACCTGAACTGTCTCCCTTACCGGGACGGTTTCCCTTACCGGGCCTTGTACCGGTGGAATTGCACCCGGTGGCCCTGCAATCTGTAATTCAGGTTCTTTTACAATTGGAATTTGATTTCCATCATCAATTGGCCCTGGTGTGTTGTCTATCTCCTGGGCACTTGCCTTTTGAAATACCGAATCGACTATGTCCTTGCCGCCGACTTTGAGAAATCCTATTGCAACTAAACCAAGTGCAACAAGTGAAAGTAAGCCTGCCAAATTATGCATCCTCCACGTTTCTGTCTTTGAATTTGACTTGGTCGGCAGGCTTTTCATTTACGAAAACGTTCTTGACTTGCTCGTTGATTCCAGATACAAATTCGCCGCCGCCAGACTTTAGAAATGCAATTCCAACCAATCCCAACATGATTAATGAAAACATTGCAGACATGATTATTCCAGTGCTCCTTTCTTTCTTGATTGCGTAAAGTCTGAAAATCCTGTAAGGCCTGTAAATCCTATTACTTTGTTGTCTTGAGATAACGCACCTTTGTTAATCGTAATTCCTGATTGTGCAGATGTTACGACAGGCGAGTTTGTCTTTACTGAAATGGTTAACTTGTTGTTGTTTGTTTCGTCCTGGACGATTTTCTTTTCATCAAATGATTTGTCACCCAAGAATATTCTGCCAATGGTTCCAAAGATTCCCTCGTCTTCCCTTTGAATTTGCTTTTCAAGTTCTCTTTGCTCTTTCACATCAGAATTATTGCCAGAAGTAAATCCCTTTACTGCCGTCGCTATCTGCGGCAAAAATGCAAGAACCAAAACTCCAATTACGATAAGAGGCAAGACCATTTTAATCAGAAAATAAAAATGAAAAGATGGAGGTTATGCGTTAGCCGCCTTGACTAACGTGTTACCTGCAACGTACTTTGTAAGGACTTCAAACTTTTCAGTACCGGTTGGTGCAATGTTTTGGATTTTCCAAAGGATGCTTTGCTCTGCATCAATTGAAAGAAATTCTCCATCCTTTGCCACGTAATCATGGTATAGGATGCCTGCATCAAGTGATTCAAGACCATATTCAGCCTTCATGCTTCTGTTGAGAATGTCCCAATCTGCTCTAAATTTGGTAGTTCCAGCACCCCTGGTATCAACCAATTCGAGTTTTTCAATCACGTCGTCTACTCTGACACCGCTTGAATTCTTTGTGAGAATCAAGTGCTTTGAAACAAGTCTGTTACCTGGCTTGATTGCGTGCTCCAATGCCTCATCTTGCAGGTTGGTGTGTGCGGCATCAACGTCTACAGAATTCGTAGTGAGACGGAAATCCTTGAAACCATCGCCTGCCTGACCCTTGGCAAACTTGATTTTGTTTTCGGTATCAAATGCCTCTGTAACTTGCACCTTGCAACCTGAATCCGCAACGGTGATAGTTCCAGGGTTTGCACTGAACATGTCGTTTACATCACCCCATTCAATTTCCAAGTCTAGTTTTCCAAAGAGTCTTGCAGGGAGTAATGCTGAGATGTCAGTATCCAACAAACGGTTTGTTGCAAAGTCTAAAGCAACCTGGCAATACCAAGTTTTGGTTTCTGAAGTTGTCTGGGTATCATCTTTGTTTGATGCTGGCTCGGTTCCTTTTTCGAATTTCTCCACAAAGAAAAGTTTTCTTAGATCAACGTTGACCTTGTTCTCATCTCCATCAAGAATTAGTTTGATTCTTTTCACGATGTTGAGGATTGTGTCCTGAATCTCAGTTGGGTCTGCACCGCCAGCGACATTCTTGATAAAGAATCCCAAATCAATTCTTCTGATTGCGTTTACTCTGGGAATTTTCAGAGTGACTTTTGAGTTGGCAGTGAATGCCATAGTTGTAGCCGGAAGGCTTCTGAATTTGATAGTCATTATCTAAGACCCACCTTCTGAATTGTTTCTTGGATTTGACCAATTGAGAGTATTGCAGTTACAAATACGCCTGCTCCAATTGATGCCAAAACGGTTTTTGGCAATCCTTCCATCTTGAAGGCAATCATGAAGATTAGAAAGCCTGCAAGGATGAAGCCTATGGTTAGGTTTTCTTTTAGGAATGGTACTTTGATCAATACTTCCTGAACTTTGGTTAGTGCAATTGGGGTCAAAATAAAAGATACGGCCGCAACTATCACTTCTTTTGATTTAGCGAAATTTTGAAACTTATCAACGCTAACTGTGGGGATTAGTTTTTGCATACTGTATAATGTTCAAACTGTGCTGTAGGGGATGAATCGGCTATCTTCTGACTCTATAGGCATAAGATGAATCAAGTATCTTGATTTTGTAGTCTGTGTTATGGGCCATCTTCAAATGGATGCAAAGGGCTCTTGGATGTGCAAATCTTTTTCTGCATTCCGTACACCCATAGATTTTTTCATATCTTGGCTTCATGCTAATTGATTACCACCTTTGTTTCAAGTTCGTCGTCTCTTCTGTAGATGTAGGAATATTCTGGCAGAATATCCAAGTCATTTTCAGAATCAAAAAATCCTTTTTTTCTCCTGTCCTTTGTGACAAGTAACCATGCCTCAGCACCAAAGAAATTCTTTGCAAGCCATTCAGCATCAGATTCCAGTTGAAATCTATATCCAAACACATGCGTTGAATTTCCCAAGATTTCATTTGGGATTGACTTTGGCGTTGTCGTGGAATAGATTGAAGATATCCCTTGATTTCTTTTTGATAGGATGATGTCTTTCAGTTCATCAGGACACCATTGCTTCTTTACGTACTTGTGAATATCATCCCATACGATCACCATGTTACGCATCTGCAAGACTCGCTTGCAGAATCTTTTGAAATTCTTCATGGAGAAATCAGGGCCAGCATAGACATATTGCCCATATTTCATATCCTCGATTCTTCTTACAACGTGGGCATAGTTGCCAAATTTTTCTTCTGGATTTTCAGGACACCAGACCCAATATGGCAGATTTTGAATCGTATCTAGAATCATTTTCTCTCTGACTGTCTTTCCCTCGCCTTTTTTTCCAGTGATGAAGACATCTTCCTTTAGAGGCTTGAATAGAAATGGCAACTTTTGGCCCTGCTTTAGATATACGTACTGAGTCAATTCTCTTTTTTCTTATTCCTGTGATTGATTGCGTAGACCTTCCAAATTTTATCAATCTCTCCTTGCGGCAAGTCTACTTGAGGCGATTCATCAGAAATGCATTGAATGTAATCCAAGGACTGAGAAAAGAACTCAATCCACATCTCAGAGACTTCATGATTTTGCTTCATCATGATAGATAGCATGTGCATGAATTGGGGAATGATGGTTTGGAGTTTGCCGCCAACTATTGCCTCCAATGCCTTTCTCTTTGCATCGTCTTGCGGAATGGGAAGGATGTTTCCAAAAAGCCAGAATATTTTATCTATTCTGTCGTTGTCTAGAGTCATTATTGGAATCTCTCCATCCACTGAGATGTAATTTTCAATACGATGTTTGTTCTTTCATGCATGGGAATTTTTTCATTATTCATTATGGATTGAATTACAATTCCAAACTCATCAATGTCAAGACGATTCATGCAGATTCCTTTTTCTTGCTCTTAACTTTCTCAAATGTTTCAGCCCATGATTCACCGTTACCTTTTCCAATTGCAATTGAATTTTCAATTAATAGTTCATTGAATCCCTTTACGATTTCAGACCAAACGGCTTTGATAGTTTCTTCACTTGAAAAAGAAATGTATGCCTTCATTCCACTGATTGATAAAATTAATTTCCAGTTGGCTTTTTTGTTTTGACTCCATCTGTGTTCTATGTTGTCCAGCATTGCCAAGACATCTTGCTTTGTCAGAACCAATTCGTCAGGATTGAATCCGAGTTTAGGTTTAGTCATTTCAGAAGCATCCTCACTTTACCGGTATTGAAAACAAATGTCATTCCTGTTTTGTAATTTTCCAAGCCATGATATTCGATTCTCAAAAACTTTCGGTCTTTGTTGAAATATTGAAAGAATTTCATCTTACCAACCTACCTTTCCTGTTTCTTCGTCCTCGTCTTCTTCAATTTCTATTTCAGATTCGTTTTTCTTGTCTGGCTTTTGCTCTGCTTTTACAATCTCCTTTTGCTCCTTTTGCTTTTTGAGATTCTTTTCCTTCTTGGTTTTTCTTGCTCTTGCAATCTTTGGGCCAATAATTCCAAGGATTCCCAACATTGGAAATAGATATAGCTGTATTCTTTCATCGGAGATTCTTGAAAGTGGAGGCAATAGAATGGCACCGATTGATTTCTTTTCCTCATCATCAAGCATTTCCAAGTCTGGAAGCATTGACTTTATTCCAGCCATCGCACCTTGGGCCAATGCACCGATTGAATCTACAGTCATGTTTGGATTTACGTAAGCCTGACCCATAGGCATAGGCTGACCATCAGAACCAATTATGGTTTGCTGTGGTGACTGTTGGCCCTGTGGTGCGAACTTGTTGTTACGATCATCACCGTTTTGAGGCTGTTGAATTGGTGCTCCCTGCATTTGCGGCTCTATTGTTGCTGACATGTCAGAATTATTCTGATTGAATTTGGGAAGTTTCTTTCTTGTAACTTTGGCATCCTTTGGATTGATACCTCTCATTTTGAGACGTTCATCCAAGATTTTATGAAATGACGGTTTCACTTTCTTTTCAGTAGTGTTTAGTTCAGGGTGTGCAGTAATGAAATCAAATCTATCCTGTTTTGATTTTGATTGCAATGAATAGAATTTTGTGTCCTGATCTAGTTTTGCATCTATCCATTCTCGCAAAGTATCGGCCTGACTTGGCCTGTCTTCTGGTGCTAGTCCTTCTACTGATGACATTTCTAGATTTTCAATACCTTAAACTCTGCTTGACAGTCTTCCCAACCGCAAGTAATTTCTTCTGCCGTATCCCCTGCATTTTGCCATGAACGGCCACACACAGGACAGTATCTAACAAAGCCCTCAACTACTTCGTATTGAGGTGCAAATTTTGGTTCTTTTTTTCCTTTTGGTTTATTTTCTAAATTTACATTTGAATCATCTTCCATTGTAAATTAGATAGAAGAATTCTGGTAATTATGCAACGGTATTAATTTATTGTTCTGTATTTTCTCCTTGCAATGTAAATAATTTCTTTCCAAAAGTCTACATCATAATAGAAACCGCGTTTGTCATTTTGCAGATATCTCTGTGCATCGTAATTGAAATCATAATCATTCAGGATATGAAACCTCTCTTTGAATTATGCTACATCCATAGCAGACAAACAAACCGCTTTCGTTTGAAAGTTGTTGGGTTGCCTCATTTCCGCAATTGATTTGGCATTTCAATTTACAAAGTACCTCTTGAAATGTTTAGAACAGATTCCTTGAATTAGAAAATTAATCATGCATCCACAATCATAAATTCCGAATTCATCAGGTTTTGAATTTTCATTGTGAATGATTTCCCTAATCTCATCAAGTTTTGAAATATCCATTTTAGGTAGCCCCTCTATGATCTTGTACACCAGGCTTTCTCAGTTGAGATTTGGAAACGATATTCGAATCTTTCTTGATGGATATCCTATATTTTCCACCATCTTTATGGTGGATTCTTCCTTTCAGTGTCCAATATTCGCCATCGTCTTTGAAATTACTCAAGTTCTTTCTCCATCCATGAGGTAAAAATTATAAATTTACAGTTGTCACATCTGTAAGTTGCATCATCATTTGGATTTGTCAAAGCCAGTGGAGTATTATTTATGAATCCGCATCGAAGACAAATGTTTTGAACGATGAAATTGTTCAATTATGCCTCACCAATAATTCAGCAATAACTTTACCCCATTCTGTAATTTTTCCATTTTCAATTAATGCAAGTCGATTATCTCGATTCATTTTTTCATTCTCAAAAGTTTTCTATCAAGTTCGTATCTGCATATTATCTCATCATTTGCATTATGCCAATCCATATCAAGATGACAGTTTGGACAGACGTTTTTCATTTCATCACTCTATCGTATTCGATGCTCGTCTTCTGCTGTTTTGTAATCTTGTAGATTATCCCGGTATCACTTTCAAATCTTACATGATCACACAAACCCAATTCTCTAGAGATATTCAGATATGCCAAAATCTCTTCTTCTGTATGCTGAATCTTGTAAGTCCCATCAACAGTCCAAAAACTTTTCAATTTTCCCAACTCCTAATCACTTTCGTGTTGGTATTTTCAGCATCACATGAACCGCAAATCGGCTTGTTATCGTAATGAGTGAAAAACTCACAACGGCATTTGAGGCATTTCTTTTTCATTATCTGATTTGAGAAAGGCTCATTCAATTCTTTGATGCTCCCTGAATTGAGTTAGATGAATATCACAAAAGACATCAGCATGACTTTTGCAGTTTGGACACTGTAACACATTTTCAAGAAAAGTTTCAGGAATCAATTTAGAATACTGCAACTCCCTTTAGAAAAATGATACTCGTTATGTGGCTCATCTCCTGCATGTCATGATTTATGCATGATGACTTTGTCTTTGGTAGACTGTCACTGTAAAATTCAAAATCACATTTGTTACACCTTCCCTTGTATCGGGTATCAGGTTGCGGAGGAAATACACGCAAATCAGCCTGCTGTTTACCATCGTCAAATGGCAAGGTGAAATCAGTACGGTTGATTTTCTTATACTTGGACAACTAGAATCTCCTTTCGTCTGTTCTTGTTCTTGGGATTGAATCTCAGACGGTTACTGCAACATGGACAAAGATACTCTGATTGCAGATATTCCTTGCATGTTCTACAGTATCCAAATCCCAAATCATAGGGTGATTCGTTGACTCTTCTCGGTGTCTTTAGATGCTGACAGGCTCCAATACAGGGCTTTTTTCCGTTCATCTCTGGTTTCTCCTTCTGATTTCCTTTGCTTTGGCCTCGGCTTCTGCCCTGGTCTTGGCCCATGCAAGAGTCATTCCGTTAGTAGAGTGAACGACCTTCCAGCCTTTTGGAGTCTTTACAACTTTTGCCAAAATTATTCCTCTTCGAATTCTCCGTACTGTTCCAGTTCTTCTGAACCATCCTCATAGTTCTCATCAGGCTCACCGTCAGGATAGACGTTAAACGGAATTGGAAAACTCAATTTTCATCACTCCAAAAATCAACGGTGTGTTGATGATGCGTATTTCCATGACAGATTTGACAATGATATTTGTCACATTTTGGACACAGCATGCCGCCCAATTCATTAACATTAAACAAATCAGCATTGCAATCTTTACAATATTGACTGTCTTCGGATTTGGTTCTAGAATCGGGAAAACTCAATTCGTCAACTCCAATAATTGCTTCTGCTCTTGGTCTGTTGGACTTCGATTATGCTCTTCTCTGATATGTCGCACCAGATGGTCAACCTCAACTGAGATATCGTTTGGCTTGTAGTCTAATTTCCAATCACATTCAAAACAAACTACTCTGTTTTCCTCCTCATCAATTGATTTTTTTCCGCTTGCGATTTCTGCGGCCTCCATTGGAGAGTATTTGAGTTCGTGAACTAGGCTAATTCTGTTTTTGATGTCAAGATGCAGATTCTTTTTCACATAGTTTTTGTTTCTGAGTAATTTGTATTCCAATTCTGCACTAATCGTAGTTTCTTGATTATAGGAAAGTTTCCCGGTTCTGAGATCATCAAAAACCTGTCTTGCCCAATCTGAGAATTTTTCGTTTGTAGTCATTTCATCCAAAAAGTTTTTCAGATTATCTTCGTAGACATTAAAGTGAAATTGTCTTCGATTTTGTTTACTAGTCATTATGCTGTTGCAACTCCCATATTCTCAACGGCCTCAATCACTTTTTCAGGTGGCAACTCACCATAGGATTTAATCATTTCATCGATGGTATTCCAGCCGCCAATCTTGGCCACTATGACGTGGTTCTGATAATTTCCCTTTGCTAGCCAGTAGTGAGCACCAATGTGCCTCATTACGTGATTTGTGTGAGTGTAAAAATAATGATGAGTCTTTCCCAAGTAGAGATAGATTTCAATCATTGCAAGGCTCAAATCTGCTTCTATCTCAGTCTTCTTTTTGATTTGAGTATCACAGATTTTAAAGCCGCCACGATTTTTCAATAAATCAATGCTTTCTTGTGTCTGAGGCCTTGTGATGTATTTTGTCCATTTACCCCCTCTAATCTGTCGGGTTTTGGTTTCGATTGCATCCATAATGTAGGTAGTTGTTGTTGTAGTCTCATGTTTTACATATTCCAAAGTCATGCCGTTTAATGCACTGACTCTAGCACAGGATTCTATTCCAATCCAAAACCATCTGTACGCATCAGAGTCTAAACCCCATCTTGAAATGATGTAACTATTTGCCCTCTCCAAATCATCATCAGTTAGTCTTACATCTCCATATTGTGCATGTCCTGGCACCTTTTGAGACATGATGCCGCCTTTTCCACGAGCCCAAGTGATGCCATAAAATCCTAGATAATCTCTTAATCCCTGTACTATGATGTAGAGTGTTTTTGCCTTGTCCTCGTTTCCCCTTTTCCAATCATCAAGTTTTGTTTTTATGATTTCCAAAAGTTCAGGATTAAAGTTTCTCTGCTGTGTGATTGCCTCAATTTTATCTAAAAGTGTAGGAATTCTGTCAGCCATTGGTCGAATGTCGGCCTTTCCTTCTTTGAGTAGAAATGCAAAATCCTTCATCATGGATTCGATTTCTTTTTGATTCATCTCCAAAAGTTGTCTTGGTGTCTTGTGCATTGTATTGCAGACAGTTTCAAGTGAACTTATTCTAGTGCCGTATGACTCTACTTTTTGGCCTCCTTTTCTTGTAAGCAAGTCCGTCTTCCATTCATCGACCAGTGAGTCTTTTGTGATTGGATGATTTGATTCAAATCTTTTGTAATTTGCGGCATCCGTTGCCTGTTGCGGAATTACATATTTTCCATTTTCATCTTTTGTTAAGAGTCCGTCAACTACTCCCTGATCAAGATATCTGTAGATTTGTTTTGGTGTCCTGTTCATCTTTTTACCGATTGCGGTAACTCCCAACGCTTCCTGATGCTTTACTTCATCGCCTTTGAGAAAATAGATTGCCTGTTTGATGAGGTCTTCTTTGGATATTTTTTTGCCGTTGATTCTTTGGCGTTGTCTCTTGACTTTGTATTCTTGTGGAGGTGTGAGAACTTGATGGCTCAATTTTGGATGAGCTCCAGTAATTTTTTAGATGGTTTTGGAATAGGTATATTTTCAATCTGAATGAATTTATCAAAGATAAAATCTAGTAAATCTAAGTTGTTTAGATGTTTTAATGATTTTTCATTTCGAATAAATCCAAATTTTTCAATTGATTTTGTTCTTGCGTTCAACGGCCCAACTTTTCTTACTGTCATACGTAAAACTACGTAATATCTCTTAATATAGATTACGTAAATCTACGTTAAATCAAGGGTCAACAAAATTTACGTAACTTTTTTATTTAAAAATACGTAAACCTAAGTAGATGGCAGATAAGACTTGGGCATCTCCCAGTGTTCCCAGAAGGTTATATGATAGATTAGATGAATATGCAAAATCTGAAGAAGGTCAAAATCAAGGATTCATGACTGGAAAAGACATCTTAGTTATGTTAATGCGAGAATTTCTAAACAAAAAGGACTTACAGAAAAGTAATGATGAAAATAAAAAAATAGTGGAATTGCCAAGATATGACTCTGTAGATTATGAATCTATTTCACTGGTTAGTTTTTCTGAAAATAGAGTGGTGCTCAAAGATAATAAAATAAACTCGGATGTAATCCTAATTTTTGAAAAACACTCACCGATAAAATGTGATTTTGATTCAAGTCCAAATTGCATACATGTATCATTTTGTCTACAAGAAAAGAAATTGTGGGATTTTGTAAAAAAGCATGAAATTTTAGTTGGACAGAATTAAACAGGATAAAAAAAATAATATCCATTGCAGTCGCTACAACAAATCAGTTTGTAGCCGTAAACGTTTCTTTGATGCTCGACCAATCAGTACACGATGCAATAATCACGCATGAAAATGTCATAGTAGCAAAAATATCTCCTAGTATTGCGTGGTGCTCTACTGTTGCTCTATTCTTTGTCGCCTATAGTACTGACATTGCTCTATTCGTTGTCACTGATGTTACGCACGAATAGAGATTCCTGGACTGGAAATATTCCTTATGTCATAGCCTATGTCACGTTTATTGTGTCATAGTAGGCGTAAAAAAGGCTTAAAGTTTTATTTTAAAAGATATTCATATGAAGGGCCAATTGAAGGCTACAAAGACTTTGTAAGGATGATTAAAGATGATAAAGAATGATTGATGGGGAAGCAACAATCGAACTCTTAAAAAAACAACAGAAATATCTGTACATTGCACGAGACAGATCAATTTTTCAAACACAATCAACTGAAATGAAATCACTTTTAAAAGAAATTAAAGGTAAAAAAGAAGAATTTATTCAACAGCAAAATGAGAAAGAGTCTCGTAAATGGTTGAGTATAGAAAATTGTTGTTTGTCAATCATTGAAGGATTAAGTTTGTTTATTGATTTGAAAGATAATAAGCCAGATAGTGCATGGGATCATCTTATCACTGCTCAGAATCATGCTTCTTGGACAAATAGGGAATATGATCTGGGCGGAGATTTTCAGAAAAATTACATTTATCATTTTAACAATATTGAAAAAATCATTTTTCCTCCCGTAACTTTTGTTAGTGCAAAATTTACAAGTGTTCATTCAAAATGTAGTATATGTGATAAAGAATATTCAGAGTGTGATCATATTAGAGGTGAGGTATACATGGGAAGATCTTGTGCAGAAATATGCACTGAAATGAAAGATTTTGAACATGTTGCTGTGGTATCTGAACCTGATGATAAGAAATGTAGGCATGCATCATTTGGAAATGGCGTTACTATGAAAAATGTTATGACACTTTTAGATGAAGAAATGAATAATTCGATAGACTCATAATTTAACAGAGTCAAGATCATTCGAAAATTAATCGAACCAAAAAATTAGAATTATGTTATCTGAATCTTTACCCTTATTGATACATGTATCCTACAAGTGGAAGCATGTTCCTGTTTTGGAAAAAATATGATTTCATAATTGTACAAGGACGTAAATCTTTTGAAGATATTGAAATGAATGACATCCTTGTATTTGGTAGGTCTTCAGATCATAACAAAATAATTGTACACATAGTCTCAATTATTGATGATGATTCCAAGACCATCAGAATGCAAAGAAACGCAAACAATCATCAATTCTCAGAATATATTTTTCAATTACAGAAGAAGAATGCCTAGGAAAAATAGTATACCTGATTCCTGAAATAGGATGTATTATCAAGTTACTAGTAGTACTTACCAATTATATCATAATTGTATTAATGATGTGTATTATGATTGTAAAATAGATAACAAATAGAAAAAATAAAAACTACTCTAAATCGATAACCCAACATTCATCAGAATAAGCTTATTTCATCAACTCTATTGTGATTACATAAAAAATAATCATAAAAATATAGAAAAAGATTGGAAAAAGGAATTACTACTTTCCTACTTTCTCAATTTCAATGCCAATTTTGCAGCTATTGCCCAAGACATCACAGTGAATCCAATTGGGAATATCCCGCTTGTTAGGATTTGTGGTACTTGTTCTATTGCAATGCTTCCACTGGAATACATTGCTGCTGCTACTGGCAAGGCTGCCAGTCCGACTACTCCGAGTTTTCTTTTGGTCTGCTCGGAGACGTTTTGCTGTATGTTGTATGTACTCATTGTAATCGTATAGTGTAAGGGGGTCGTAGTACTTGAAAGGGACCTAACTTTTTTGGATGATTTTGTTCAGTTGTTGATTCAATCTACTCACAGAGCAGTTCAGTTTCTGAACTGTTGTGCCTGATTTTACCTTAGAATCGCCGCGTATTATATGAAAATTGCAGTGTCTTTTTTACAATCTTTATTTAATTTTCAAAATAATTTCTTTCTAATTGTGAGTTGTAGTTTCTATTAGTTTCTCATATTCGTATATCATGTCACCATTTTCAAATTTTATTTCATATGGAATCCAAATCCATTTCTGACATTCTTCTGGTTTCAGATTTTCAATTACAATTTCAGTTATATTCAATTCTGGTTCAGAATAAAATTTAGCTGAAACATAATGTTCTGTTTCATCTTCTAAAAATATTTTAGAACACATCTTGCTTGGGTTCATCCAACCTTCATCAGTGTGTTCAGCAGTATCAGGATCATTCATCCAGTTTTCAATTCCATGTTTTTCCAGCTCGTCTATCATGTTCCATGGAACTACTTTCTCAAGATTTTTCTCAAACTTTCCATTTGGTAGCGGTATGTAGTTTAGATAATGGGATGCAGTCCATCTTTTTTCTGCTTGTG
>JAJCXK010000047.1 GCA_029263475.1 Candidatus Nitrosopumilus sp. | reverse complement strand
GGATGCAGATCCGACAATAGAACGATTGCCGCTGACTGAAATTACAGTTTCAGGATCTGATGGAGAATCAGTTATAGAATTAGGGGTGCAGACAATCATTGAGGTAGGATACACCGTAAACTATCCAAATCTCGAATATGTGATATTGTTTCTAATTACAGATGAGGAAAACAAAGTGGATTCTTTGAGATGGATTGAAGGATTCCAAGATGAATTAACAGATCGCCCTGGATCTTACATTTGTGGCGATGACATATGTTTTGACAGGCATACATCTCCTGAGCCTCATATTTGTGGTAATGACATATGTGAATATTCCAATACGTATAATTCCAAATTCGTTCAGACTTCATGGTATCCTTCAGAGTCTGGAACCTATGAGATAACTGCCTTTGCATGGGAAGGCGTGGATAATCCAACCGCCTATTCTCCGCCACAATCTGTGGACATTACAGTAATTGAAAACATTACGCCATTGACACAAGAAAATGAAAAACATCCGCCTTTGGATATTGCAAGCATTAAGGATGGACGCATCAAACTTTATCCTGTTGGCACTTGTGCAGGAATCGATATTGACCGTCTTACTCCCGATGAACTAAACCAAAGATATCCCGCAACATATACAACGAAATCGGGAAAAATGTACAAAATTGAATTTCTAAGTATCAATGATGATGATCTTAAAGAGATGCCAGCCATATCTGAACTAATCAGAGCAACTCATCATATTCCGTTCCCGTCAAATGGCGGAATCACTGCATCAAAAGGACTCGTAGAAGATCCTGACTGGATTAATTATTTAGACTGGTATGATCAAAAAAAGACTGAACAATTTAATCTAGATAAAGTACGAGTAAGTGGATTTGTTTACAATGAAGAGTATTACGGCATAGGGTTTTCAATCTGTTAGAAGAAAATGAAAAGTAGACTATTGATAATTATTGGAATTATTGTTGCAACAAGTGTAGTTTTACTTTTTCCATATGTTGTTACTATGGTAAATCACGCAGGATTATCAGTAACTATTGTAAGCCAAGAAGAATTACATGAACTAACAGAAGATCATGATGCTGAAATTCTAAATGTCACTGAGAAAGAGTTACAGGTATTTCCAGTGTTATTAACAATGCTTAATCTGATATTGGAAGCACAAGAAAACGAAGATGAAGATACAAAAACTGTATTTGTAAATTTTAACTCTTACAGAATTTATTATAATGACAATGATCAAGAGCATAGAGTAAAAAACTACATGTCAGACAGTGAAGCTGATAAATTATTTTTGAAAATTCATGAACGTTTTAACTCAGGCATTATTGAATACAAAGATTCTCATTTCAGAATAAATAGTTGGATTTCATAATATTTTAAAATCATAAAGGGTGTTAAACTAAAGGCGTGATACTTTCATTTTTAATAAAATATGTGTAAATCTATCAGGGTTTGATCTTGGAAACTACAATATTCACATGGCCACCAAAACATATGATGTCCAAATGTGACAATGTAGGTACTTAGAACGGATATGGCCAGTATGACATAACCAATCTGCTTATCTTTAAAAATTAAAACAATCGATAGTATTGAAACAACCATCTCGATTCCTGTAAAGGTTCGAATTACATCATCAAAATACCTATGACCAAAAAGAATCCCTTCTCCCACCAGGAATATCATACTCAATAAAAACAGGTGAAAACCTGCAATTGCAGAACAGCCTGTCTTTGCAGTCTTGTTGTTCATGATTTAACTAAATACATGAGGACTATTTTGGTTCAAGACAGTCATGGGAACTGCTCATTCCACTGTCTTGACCATTTTACAACCAGGTAAACTGAAAATACTGTCAATCCAATCGAAATCCAGATACTGATCATGTTGTACGGAATTATGTGAAACTCTTCCACATGTGGTTTGATGGGAGTCATGTATGGAGGCAAGGGGATTATGGCATCTGAACCCATCTGTCCTCCGGAAGGATCAATTAACGTCATCTCGTAATATCCGACCAAGGATAATGCAAAAACCAAGAGGGTGGACGGAATCAGGACATACAGAATGTATTTCCTTAGTTTCTTGATTCGATAAAATACCCATAGGTTCACAGGAGATACTATTGCAAAAACAATCTGCCATCTGATGCTGACATTTCCTTTTGCAGGCACGTGTTTGCTACATGCTGTGAATTAATTATCATTTCCAATCCTTTTTTCTGAAATCAGTTACACGTGGGTATGATAAATTCACTCTAAACTATATCCCCATACATGTTGTGCTGGGGTTATAGTTAAGGCATCAAATTGTACACCCACGTGGAACTCAAATTAGAATAGAAAAATTGTTTAAATTCAAAAATTAGAAAGAACAAAAGTATTGGATTTTTTGACATTGAAAATGGAGTGGAGCAATACGTCAAGATGGCCAAATGCTAGGACTGCAGAATTGATCAGGATTTTGTAAAAATGTTTGTCTGTATATTCAGTTGTTTTGCAGCTTGGAATTGATGATAAAAATGGATGCAGATTAGAATGTAAATGAAATCATCTTTTGTATTTCTCAAGTAATCAAGTTTTATCTAGATCTTCATCGAGTTTTTTATCCATCTCGTCCTGTTCGTTCTTAAACTCTTGATATTTTTTGGTCCATTTGTTGAGAATTAACAATTGTCGTATTGCAAACGCTATCACAACAGCTATGACTAAAGAGAATATCATATCCAGATACCACTCATATATGAAATCATCAGGATACTCTTCGTAATGCCCGTCTTCAAAATTTCCATCCTCAGAATAATAATCAGTTCCACTCAGGTCAAAAACAAAGAATAGAAGCGTAATGACGCTAAGGGGAATAATGATTAGAACAATCAAAATTGTAAATATGGTTTTTGTCTTATCGACCTCTTGCATAATTTTATCCATGATTCGAAAGATACTTCTATTCTCATCTTTTGTCATTTAGGTTTCATCTCCTTTTTTATTTCCTCGTGGAAACATGTTTTCATACGGTTCTAAGACCATTTTATAGAATTCAAGTCCCCTTGAGGTTACTTTGTACTTTACAATGGTTTTACTTCCCCATGGCTCCTGAGTGGTAGTCAAAAGTCCTTTTTCCTTCATATCTTCAAGAATTTCTTTATGTTTTTTCATATTTAATCCACAATAGCTGATCAATCTTGTTTGGTTCAATTCCCCATATTCCGATAGCATAAGTATGATATCTCTTCGGATGTATGTTCTGTCTCTAGGATCCTTAACCAACATTTCTCACCAACTTTACCAATTGTACTTTCATTTACAAAGTACTCCAATATCTCAATATTCATTCACAGTGATTTAGAATTTCATGATATAATGTCTAACTTAACCTCGTTAAGTAATGAGGTTGAATAATGCCTTTTATTCAATTATCATATTTTCTTTCAATGACTACAAAAAACAAAAAACAACTGTTGACATACGTTGTTCTGACAGGCTTGTTGTTTGGAAGCATTGGTGCAATATCTATGCCTGCTGCCATTGCTGAATCATATGAAGAAAATGAATATGATGAAATGTACTATGAGCTTGAAAGACAACATATTGCAATTCTAGAGTCATTTGGATTTGTTGAGCCCGAACTAACTGATGCTCAATACGATGAACTAGACAAAAGACTAGAACCGCTAGAGGTGAAATATGATGAGATCTTTGCAGAAGATTTTGAATTGACTGCAGAAGAAGAAATCATTGTAGATCAACTGGACGCAGAATATGACGCAATACTGGAGTCTTATGGATTCAAATTCCCTGAACTAACTGAACAGCAAGAAAAAGAGCTTGATGAGATGTTATCCCCAATAGAGGAAAAATTCATGGAACTTGAATACGGATTTGATGAAGAATGTAATGAACCAAGTCTTACTTCAGAACAAAAAGATGCAGTCAAGTCTTTAAACGCTCAATATGACGTAATTCTTGAAGAATTTGGATTCACAGTCCCTCAACTTTCTGAATCTCAAGAAGAAGAGCTAGACAAAAGATTTTGTGCACTTGATGCAGAATATGAGAAAATACTTTCTCAATATCATGAAGAACTGAGTCAAAGTGAGATGGATGAACTAGACAAAAGACTGGATGCACTTGATGCAAAAGATGCATCAATTATGAGCGAATTTGGATTTGTTGAACCACAACTCACAGATGCACAAGAAGAAGAGCTTGAAGAAAGACTATCGCCACTAGATGCTCAATACGATGAGATCTTTTGGGATTTTGAGTGATGCGCCAAAGAAAAACCCACTGAGAGATACCGTGATGAATAATCACCTTGCTCTCTTTTTTTATTTTTTAAGATATTGGACCCACGTGGAAACAAAATTATTCAAAATACATTGAATCTGTAATTCAAAATAGAAAATATTGACTTTTTCTTTTAATGAATGGTTTTTACAGATTCAACTTCACGTAAATTCACCTAAGATTTTGGAGATAAACTGAGATGCCGCTAATCAAAACAACGTACTTTGATGAAATACGATGGTGAATGTTGTAATAGCCACACTAAAGGCAAAAATCCCATATGAAGAATATTTTATTATTTTATTCACACTATCAGTTCACATTCAGAATATCTAAGGTCGATTTGGAGTGTTGATGACTTACGTCCCAAATGATCTGCAATCAAGGTTTTTGAAAACGCCTGCACACGCAGATCTGCATCCGACATCCCCTACTGTATGAACCTCAAGTGAATGCATGCATTTGCACGGATTGATCATCGCGGGCGATGACACATGTGCACCAGATCTTGAATTGTTGGACGTATGCCCAAAAACACACGCAATCAGGTAGAACCACGGGAGGGATGTAAGTGAATACACTTGCCATCGCACACCTGAGAGATAATTACCGTCAAAATAATTTATTAAAAGATAATTTATGATGATAAAAGGCAAATTGAAGAAGACAGCAGCATATCCTAGAAACATGGTGCACATCAGCACTACAAAAATGATGATCTTTCTTCTAGTAGGATAAAAAAATCGGGTAACGAACGACATTACAGTATTAGTTTCAGACAAAGAACTCAACCCCTACAACATGAATCATTTCTTTATTTTTTGTCATACCATGAATAATCCTGAAAATTCTCGCCAAACAAAATCAATGGCGATAAAAGCTAGCACCCAAGGATTAAATAAAAAAATTCCAAGTAGAACTGCAAATAGGCCATTGTTTTTCCAATATGCTCTAATGGCAGTCGGCACAGCCAAAATGAATATTTGAAACCCAGCTGCGGACGTATAGAATAATAACGTAATATACCCAGGAAGAGGTGCAGAACCCATACTGGTAAAATCCCTATCAGGAAAAGCTGATTGTATCGGGATCTCACTGCCAATTTGAAGGACAGATCCTAAAACTAACATGACACAAGAGATCTTTATGTATTTTTTATCCAAACTCAGCACTCCGTTTTTTCATATGATGCATTTTTCTTGCTGTCGATCCTGCCCATTGGCGTAAAGCAAACATGTCAATCATTGGAATTACCTTGAAAATATCTACACATGCAGATGCTGCATTCAGAGCCGTTTGTGGAATGTACCTTCATGGAGTGCGTGCATTCGCACAGATTGGCAAGATTGTCTGGTTTTCTCAGCATTATTGATGACAAGACCATCATACCAGATCCCAACAACACGTAGATTATCACGGCTTCAACGATGAAGACAGGCCAGTCATCAGTCATCAGAGTACCAAACATCACAATACCTATTCCAGTCATGCAAAAGTCAAGCATTGCGATGATTTTGCTACCTTTGGGATGTTTTGTGTATTTTGAATCCAGCAACAACCTTGCACCCAGATAGCATATGACTGCCATCATCAACATCCAGATACCAAAAAGCATCAACACCAACATGATCTTTCCACCACCGCCGTAAAGCGAGTATATCATACCGTATCACCAGTCATTACCAAAAACAATTCACTCATGCATGCAAAAACATCAGATATCACTTAAGGATAGGTTGCATTTTTTGCAACTAGTTGCAATTATTGTAAACTGATTTGAATTCAATTTGTTCGGGAATCAAAGTCATACTTGTGAAGATTAGTAAGAATTAGATTTGCATAAAAAATGATTATTGATTATGCGAATAATTCATGACAGCAGGATGATGGTGCAGAATTCTACCTTAGAGAATCATAAAAGCCATCCATGACATGAACGTCAACGTTCTTGGCAGATTTTTCCATGAATTCAGCCAGGTTCATTTTGTGTACGATGTCGAGATTTTCATTAAGCTGATAGATGCTTCCTTTGCCATCCTCATATTCCATCACTATTATGCATCCAGGATTTTGCCTGAATCCGTCATCGATGTATTTTAGAAACAACGTATCATCTATGTTAATCAGGTTGACTGCCTTGACTGAAACCATGTCTTCACCATATTCCTCAGCCAATGTCTTGTATTCTGCGGTATCCTTTATGAGGAGAATTCCGTCATCCTCATCTACTGGTCCGTCATACCTTGGATGGATGTAATTGGGATCTAGGGAATAATCCAGACAATCAGTTTCTGCGATATGCTCTGCAAGGAAATTGTATTTTTGCTGCAGCGCAATGTTACCGTTATCCAGGTAGCATACAGTGAATGCGGGTACGGTGTCCAGCCTTTTATCTATGCTTATTGTCAATTCCAAATGATTGCCCTTTTCAGAACTCATTGTGTTTACACGCAGTTTGCCACCATCATCACCGTCAAAGTATTCTGTTTTATCTGCAGAATCTGGAAATCTCTGTTTCATTGCAATGTATGCGGGATGCATTTCAAAAATATTTTCCATATCGTTTTTTGTGATTTGTCCCATGGGTGCAAAATGGACAATGTCTGAATCTTCCCCAATATTGAGACAGTCCGTGCTTTTGATGTACTCTGCAACAAAGTCATCAGTATACTGGGAATCAATTCCGTTGACTGTTCTGCACGTAATTGACGTGGGAGAATTTCCCCATTTGGAATCTCCTTTGTACAATGTCAGGTACATCTCATTTCCATTTGTACTGTTGACCACATGAGCATACATTCCAGTTCCAGTCTCCTCACCGTGTGAAATGAAACTTTCCATGTCTGGGAAGTTTTCTTTCATTGCAAGGTAGACTGGATTGTCTCCAAATGCATCTTGTACCTTTTGCTCTTTTATAATATCCTCATAAATCAAATAAATCACAGATACAAAGATAACAGACAATGCAGCAATTATCAAAAGTTTAGTTTTCATTTTCATCTAGTATCCAAATCTGAGTAAAAGATGTTGCCTGATCACGTACACCGCTATTCTCATAAACATACACCTCAACGGTATATGTTCCAGAAGAAGCCATAGTACTACCAATATCAATCTGCATGGAGTCAAAAGGCAGGATTGTTATCTTCTCAGAGGATTTTTCATATTCTCCATCTGACGCAGTGAACACAACATCATAAAAAAAATCCTTTTCTACCCCGTCCCTGTTTTGAATCTCACTGACTATCGTGTATAGACTCTTGTCAACTGCAGTAGTATGATATTCACCATATCCCGATGTTGAATTACCCCAATACATCTCTCTTCGCTCTACAAAGTTAATTTTTAATCCATATTCATCGTAGTCATTCTCAATAAACACATCTTCAGTTTCTGTTTGTTCATTTTCAAAATTCTTCATCATCCAAGAAAACAATTCGTCAAAATATACAAAGATTCCAAAGACTGGAGTGTCATCACCCGTAGTCTCACCTGATGCGGGTTGACAGATTCCATCAACCGATTCGGCATCATCGCAAGTTTGTTTGTCTGCAAAATCTGACGATTTAGGATTCAAAACTATCGGTGCGGAGCCTATTGCTGTTTTATCTTCCTCATATTCAAAGGAAGCAGTGATGCCATCAGAATCAACATTGTCAAATTCGCCTCTAAGAGAGATTTTCCCAGAAAATATTCCCGAATCAGTTCCGGTCTCAACTAGATTGTAATTATCAATGCCAAAATGACGAGTGTATATCTTGATTGAATCCTTAGATGAATAAATCGTCTCTATTGAGTTGGCATCAAGGTTTTCTTCTGGCGCGTTGATTGTGATGGTGACTGGGTCATTCCAAGCATATGATTTTTTGTCAAGGCTGACTCTGTTTTCTATGGGTATGCCTGCCCCATCTATTGATGCAGTACTGGTCAAATTATTTTTATCTGCATCCGGGGACTCTTGCCATGCATTACCATCAAATTTGGAATGGATGGCATCACCGTTTGACACTCGTAATCTGTGACCTGAAGTGTCATCAGTTGTGGTAAAAAACACAGTGCCTTCAAATATTCCAGTTGCGTCCCCAGTCTCAGATACAGTAAGATCAATTCCTGCAAAGTCAGTATCAGACCACACATCAACATCAAAGTTGTCGGCTGCTTTTGGATCTAGATTCATGCCAGGTGATACTACTTGAAGAACTGCAGTACCCGTAGAGGAATAGTCTATCTCAAGCCATTTAATTTTCTCATGTGTTGTCGACTCTGTACTAGAATCAGGAGATTCTGCACATACGGCATTGGATGAATTAAAGACAAAAATCAAACTTGCAAATACAATTAGGAATAGAAATTTGGAATTATTCCAGCCCACATCCATCCTGAAACCTTTGAGTTTTGTCTTTTAAGCATGTCGTATGATTCATACCATGTGATTATCAAACAGTCTAGTTTTCATTTTTTCTCTGCAATGCTTTTTTTGCATTTCTTTTTTTAGCTGCATAAATTACAATGAAAAATACAATGAAAATCGGACCAAGACTGCCAATAATTATGGAAGCGAGTGTTCCGATTGGAGACATTGTCTCGCCTGTCTGTAGATTCTGCCTGACAAACGAGGGATCATCTATTCTGATAAAACCTTGATTTTTATCGGAATCCATGAAAGTTTTATCAACCATAAAAGAATCAAGAATTTTTAATTCATCATCCGCGGATGCCAAAGGCAATGTCTGATCTTTGTATTCTGCAATTATGACATCGTCTTTTAGCACGTGCAATCTCTGACCCACAAACGGTTTTTCAGAAACATAGATGTTGCTTTCAAACACCCCTGTATTTTTTCCAGTCTCATAAACACTGGGGGATATCCCATCAGGATCAGAGTCAGATGAAATAGCAATTTTGAATTTCTCAATTTTATTTGAATTCTGATTCATATCAGAATCCAGTACCCGTATGACAAAATAACCGCTTGTGAAATAGTGTTTCTCAATCCAATGAACTTCCCCTACAACATAATCATCTTCTTGCGCCATTGCAGGAATTGTGACCATTACAAATAGTACAAACAGTGCAGGAGTCAAAAGCATAATCTTCATTTTCTATTCTTCCATTTTTTAATTATGACAAATCCAATAATAATTCCGACAAGACTCAGACCAGAATACGCATAAAGCATCCCAACAGAGTTACCTGATTCTCGGAAATCATCAGGGCTATGATCTAGGATGGGTTTACCAGTCAGTAAATGTTGTTTTGTAAAGGTAGGATCATCTATTCTAAAATGCCCTGTATTTGGAATGCATCTGCCGTCTTTTAGCATATTTCCTTTCTCACAGATATCATTTTTCTCAACTATACACAGCCCATTTTTTTCAATTGAGGGAACATAACATGGGGGAGAATCTCTAGTGTGGCACTGTACGTCATCACTTACAAAGACGCCAATATCACACGATGGAATCGTGACAGAATTCTCGGAAAATGATTCTTGGATTTGCGATATTCCAAGAGTTCCAATTATCAGCATTATCAAAAGCCTATTTTTCATCATGGCAAGAATCCTCCAACATTGTCATAGTTTCGAGGTTTGTTGCAAAAGGTGCAACGTTCTTCGCCTTTTTCATTTTCCTGATAATCATGAAATAATTTGCATCTGCATAATGTATGAAACAATTCTTCTAATATTTTTTGTGCATCCTAGTCTTCATTTCCTATTTTCTCCAAAACCACTACCTTGCCCGACTTCCATGAGTGATGATACCCATGATATTCATAAATTCCAGGATCATTGAATGTGATCACGGCATTTCTTCCTGATTGAATAATGCCAGTTGTCCATCTTGGCTCCTCGTTGTACAATGTGGACGGAGAATCATCCTGGTTAATCCATCTGATCGTATTGTTTTTTCCAATTACTGTTGTGACTATGGAAGGTTCAACATTCATCCTTGATTTGGAATCTGAGGACCCAAAAGGAATCACGACATCCACGATTGTGCCTTTTTCAAAGATTCCATCATCTGTCTGACGTACAGTTGAGAACGGAGGTAATTTCTCATCCAGCATCTTTTGAGTGATCCATTTGTCCTCAAAGCAGTCGTACTCTTGCAGATACGGGATCACCTGCCTCTGTTCAATTCTATATCCTTCAGGTGGCGTATGGATGCACATTCCCGTCATGTGGATCTGTCCCGTTAGCAAGTCCTTGATTACGACCAAATTCATCAAAGGAGGTACAACCATTCCGTTTGGCTCTACGAAATAAAACTCTGCAAAACTAGACTGTAATGCGTTGAAATTTTCTCCAGTCCTAGTAACATCGTAACGTTCTCTGAGCATTTTTACCTCATCCAATCTTTCAAACTCTTCCAGAGTTGATGACTCAAATGTAGACAGCACTAGTTGCTGCGTTATTGAAAATGGAGATGGTAGAAAATACAGTGCAATTGTTACCAGTATGACAATCGTGATTATGATTAGATACTTAGTCTTCATTTTCTAATTCCCAATCATACGTAAAACTGAACTGATGCGCATCATCATTTATCGCACACCATGCAGACTGCTTTTGTATTCCGTCCCACTTTAGCGTTCCAGAGCCATCTATTGCGCCATTAAAGTAATTAGAATAATTCACGTCAATGTCCCTGAATTCTCCGCAGAAGTACGTGATGCTTCCATCGTTATTGAAATTGTATTTTCCAATGACAAACGCACTTGGAACGTTGTTATAGCCTTGCTTTTTCATGAAATCCTCAAACTTTTGCCCAATTTCCCGTTCCTGAGATTTTTCAAAATACGCCAGCTCGGATGTGGGTGCGGCCAGGTTCCATCCTCGCTCTACCAGTTTTGTCTTGGTTTCAGGCGTCACGCATGCTATCCTGCGTTCATGAAAAAAATGCTCTTTTTGAGACAGTACTGACTGGTCTTCCTTGCATATAATTTCCCATGATGAGAGTCCCAATCCCAGCTGCTGTTTTAGTGAGAACTGATCAGTGATGTTGATCAACATCCCAGTTTTTGCTTGTGGAGTTTTCGTTGAGAAAGCGCCGTCATCGCTTACAGAAAATTTCCAATCAAGTATGATGATGCAAGGGTTTGTTTCTAATAATTGATGGCCGGATTTGAATAGGACTGAATGAATGTAATAGTTGCCAGGCTTTACTGGATGACCGTATGCTTTGAACTTGCCATTTCCTTCCAGGAATTCATTGAAATGTTCGTCTTCGTTTATTGTCGAATCTGCATGCATTGTTTCAACAACAAATGGAGATGATCTTGTGGAATCATCATAGATGACATAAAATGCATTCATCGCATCTGCAGGTTCCCTGTACAAAGTTGTCCAGTAACCGTTATGCCCATCACCATCAGGCAGTGCAATCTGCAGTTTGCGGTAAGAGTCGGATGCGGATTCGATTAAAACTACAAAAAGATGACTGTCAACATCATCCGAATTGATATCTGGATTACGAAGTAGATCGGTGTCAGATATTTTGATATTGGAAATTGTGCATGCCGAATCATCAGGATCCGCTACAAATTCCATAATTCTGGAGCCCATTTTGTACAAGTTTGGCTTCTCGTCAAAATATTCAGAGACGTTTGAAATCAGACCATAGCTTGAAGAAATAGATGACATGAACATCAGACCAAAAACCAGAAAAATTACAAAGTATTTCACAATGTTGTTAAGCAAATTTTGGAAGTTGATAAACAATTCTAATCTTTTGCTCGCTATGCTCATGGTACGTGTAATAAGGAATTAGAATCAATTGTCACGATCAGGCAATCTTTCGACAGTTTCGGGCAAATCTCTGAATTGATACCGAATTGATAGACATCATAGATCAAATTCTCGGAAACTCTCGGAACATTTTATCGAATTGATAGAATATTGCTCCAAATTGATAATCTCCGAAACCGAACTGATACCGAATTGATGATGTGAATATACGAATTGATAGTTCATTTCACCAAATTGATAAAAAATATCAGAAAAGCAGTTGATTCAAATGCCCTATCAATGTCAGTACCTGTTTTTGATGTCATCATTAGATGGACCACATATCAGATATATTTCCTGCAATGTCCGTGATCATTTATAATCCTGCACAAGCCAAACGGAAATGTTTCTTGCAGTGGATGCCTGCAATGAATGTCATGTTTTCTTGTGTGCCGCTGAAGGGTTTATCTTAAGAGTAGACGACCGTTGCAATGCTAGTTGACTTTGATTGAATTGACTTTACACTCATAATTTCAAATTGACTTTGAATGGCATGTTTATTTCATAAATGAAATGTGTCAAAAGGACTATGAGTCAAACGTAGCGGTCATATTCACTGACATGTACGAAAGGATATTGAAACTACCGAAATTCACATACGTGAGGAACAAAAAAGAGAGCAGATAGTCAAGGCAATCAGTGTTTTCAATAAAGTTCTTCACAAATACTCCGTGGGCATCCTTATTGTTTCCATGTTCGTCTGGCGTGAAATCTGACTCGCATTCTGCATATTTGTCGTGTATGCCACCATCACCTTGCAGTGTCATCTCTAAAAGCAACGTGTTCCCAGTTTCAGAGTTGACTGATCCCGCTTCAAAGCCTGCACCGTGCTGAGTGCGAGAGAAGTTCTGATCATGATCTGGAAACCTTTTTGCAAATGCCCGATACTCCTCAGATTCCAAGAATTTCTGTTCAAATTCCTCATCAGACAATACGTCAACCGAAGTATCGATGTATTTACTGAATATGGATGGAACAACGGTGAATCCTAGTAACACCATTATGAATCCTACAAAAACAATGGCTGTAATAATTCCCGCTTTTGCAACTGTGGATGTCATTAGTTAGAAAACTCCCATGTGCATCGTGTTAGAAAGCGTGATAAAAGAAATGGAAAAAGTCATGAGCACTGTTCCGAAACAGATCCGAGATGCTTTAGCTTGTATTGTTTGCCTCCTGCCCTGTACGCGCTATCAAAGATCAGATGGGCATCTTGCCATTCGTCATCAAGACAGTTGACGTTGATTTTGGCATTGACGGGCTCATATTCATT